>DEKO01000203.1:5899-15124 GCA_002353885.1 Porphyromonadaceae bacterium UBA2720 | reverse complement strand
AAGTCTTTCTGCTGCATGAACAGCGCACCACCCAGGATAGCGCAGTTCACAGCAATCAGTGGCAAAAAGATGCCCAGCGAGGCGTAGAGCGACGGCGAAAACTTCTCAACGGCCATTTCCACCAACTGTGTGCCACTGGCAATCACGGCAATGAACATAATCAACCCTAGGAAACTCAGGTCAACCTCGGCCAAGCTAGGGCTGAGCCAGCTCAATGCTCCGGGCTGCAGCACATAACGGTCCAACAAGTAGTTGATGGGCATCGTCACAACCAGCATGAAGGTCACGGCTACACCCAGGCCCAGAGCTGTCTTGACATTCTTGGACACTGCCAGGAATGAGCACATGCCCAAGAAGTAAGCAAATATCATGTTGTCGATGAATATCGACCTAACAAACAAATTTAGTTCTTCCATATCTTCTTAATTGAAAATTGAGAATTGAAAATCAATTGTTCCGTATTGCAAGCCACCGGCTTGCAAAAAGCCTTTAATTCTCTTGAAGCTCGGTGTTGCGGGCACGGTGTACCCAGATGATGCATGCCACGGTAATCAGTGCCATCGGAGGCAGAATCATCAAGCCATTGTTCTCATAGCCGTGGTCGTAGCACCACTGCGGAATCACTTGATAGCCCAGAAGCGTGCCACTGCCCAGCAACTCGCGGAAGAAGGCCACAATCACCAGGATGATGGTGTAGCCCAGACCATTGCCGATACCGTCGAGGAACGAAGGCCAGGGACGATTGTTCAGAGCAAAGGCCTCAAGACGGCCCATTAGGATGCAGTTGGTGATAATCAGACCGATAAACACTGATAGTTGCTTGCTTACCTCATAGTTGTAGGCAATCAGTATCTGCTGCACGATAATCACCAGTGCGGCCACCACCACCAGTTGCACAATGATGCGAATGGTAGAGGGGATGGTGTTGCGAATCAACGAAATAATCACGTTGCTGAAGGCTAGCACTGCGATGACCGAGATGCCCATCACGATGGCGGGCTCGAGGCTCACGGTCACGGCCAGTGTCGAGCAGATGCCCAAGATTTGCACCAGCACGGGGTTGTCCTTCGACAGCGGGTTGAAGAGTGCTTCTTTATTCTTTTTGTTCAACATAGTCTTCACGCTTTATTCGGTTACACTTTGCAGTTTCTTGAAGAATGGATCATAGGCTGCCATGCATTGTTTCATCATCGCGCCTACACCGCGGCTGGTGATGGTGGCACCACTGATGGCGTCAACATAGTCGCTACCATCGGTGGGCGTCTGGCCTTTCTTCATCACACTGACATTCTTAAACTCACCATCTTGATACAACTCCTTGGCCACAAATTGGTCTTGGAAGGCGTCTTCGGTGATGCGGGCACCCAAACCAGGAGTCTCGCTCTCATGCGAGAAGTCTGCGCCATAGATGGTGTTGCCGTCATCATTCACAGCTACATAACCCCAGATGGGGCCCCACAGACCGGCGCCATAGACAGGGATGACAAACTTCACACTACCGTCGTCAAGCGTGCACTTGAACACCGGCAACTGGCGTTCGTTCTCGTCCAACTTCATGTTCTTCTTCATGTCGACATCGAAGGCACAATTCTTTGCCGAGTCCAGCACATTGCCCTCGAGGTCTACCAGCAGATCCTGCGTGATATATTTCTCGTATGTGGCAGGAATCTCATCATCGCTTGCCACGGCAATGTGCAGAGCGCTCAATATTTGGCTGCGCGTGTCGTTGGCGATGTTCACGTCCTGTTTGGGCTTGAGATTCATGTAGATGAGCGCCAGCACGGCACCCACCAGCACGACCATGATGGCCGAGTAGATGATCTGATAAGAATTACTGTTCTTGTTCATAGTCTGGGCCCTCCATTATTTAACAGCAACGCGGCGGGCGCGGCGCTTGATGTTGAACGAAACGACACAGTGGTCAATCAGCGGAGCAAATGCGTTCATCAGCAGGATGGCGAGCATCGCGCCCTCGGGATAACCACCATTGTAAACGCGAATCAGGATGGCGAATACACCAATCAAGAAGCCATAGACATATTGCCCGATGTGGGTGCGAGCACCGGTCACAGGATCGGTGGCCATGAACACGGCAGCAAAGGCAAAGCCGCCATAGCACAGCTGGCTCAGCGGGTCGAGCATCGAGGCAGCATAGGTCGGCGTGGCAAAGGCGTGAACCAGCGCTCCCATGGCCAGGCCACCCACAAACACCGAGCACATGATGCGCCATGAGGCAATGCCAGTGAGTAGCAAGATGGCGGCACCAATCAAGATGGCAATCATTGAGGTCTCCCCCGGCGAACCGGCAATGAGGCCAGTGAAGGCATCACATGTGCTGATAGGTTCGCCCACCACATTATTTAATTGCAACGTGTCGCCCACGTGTGTGGCAATCTGTCCCAGCGGGGTGGCACCCGTGAAGGCATCGGTCACTGTGCCATCACCCAGCCCAAAGGCTGCATCGGTCTTGACAAATGCTTTGTCGCCGCTCATGTGCGATGGGTAGGCAAAGAACAAGAAGGCACGAGTCACCAGGGCAACATTGAAGATGTTCATGCCCGTGCCGCCGAAGACTTCTTTGGCAAAGATAACGGCAAAGGCGGTAGCTACGGCCACCATCCACAGCGGTGTGTTGATGGGAACAATCAACGGAATCAGGATGCCCGACACAAGGAAGCCTTCTTGAATCTCCTTGTGATGAATCTGTGCGCCGACAAACTCGATGCCCAGACCAACAGCATAGCTCACCACAATGCAAGGTAACATTGCTACCAGACCAAAGATGAACATCGACCAGAACGAGGCGTCTGCCTGACCGATGGCCAGGTAGTGCTGGTAGCCGATGTTGTACATGGCAAACAACAGACATGGCAGTAACGCCACCACCACAGTGATCATGGTGCGCTTCAGGTCGTTGCCGTCATGGATGTGCGCCCCCGACTGTGAGGTCGTGTTAGGCGTGAACAAGAAGGTCTCCATGCCGTCGTAGACCGACTGCAACTTGGCTAGCCGGCCACCAGGCATGAACTGAGGCTTGATCTTGTCCATATATTTTCTTAAAGCTTTCATCTTTTGACTTTGACTTTAACTTTAAACTATTAACTTTAAACTATTAATTATCATGACATTTCGTTGCGCAGACGGTCGAGTCCTTCGCGGACGATGCGTTGCAGTTCGAGTTTGCTTGTGCACGCATATTCGGCCAGAGCAAAGTCCTCCGGGGCTACCTCATAGATGCCCAACTGCTCCATCTTGTCGATGTCAAATGTGATGATGGCCTTGATGAGGAATTCGGCATAGATGTCCATGGGTAGCATGTCGTCATACTCGTCGGTGCGTACAATGGCACGCTCACCACCCTTGATGCGGGCATCCATGCTCACCTCACGCTTGCCGGCGAGCCAGCTGGTGAATGTGCGGTAGATACTGAATCGGCTGGGGCAAAGTGAAGCCCAACCCATGAATTCGTCGGCTTTTGACACCTCAGGAATCATGGTCACGTGGCGATAGGGGGCACGCAAGAAGCCATCGGCCTCGACACGCCAGCCACTCAGGGCATTGCCACTGATGATGCGGCAGCCACTATGGTCGGCATTGCCCAGCAGGCTGCTCATCTGGCAACCCATCGTGGCTCGGACGTAGTGCGGCTGATCGGCGCACTCGCCTGTCACTGCTACCACCGTGTCGTAGCTCACAGTGCCCGTGGTGAACAGGCGGCCAATGCGCGCCAGTGTCACGATGTCAAGTGTCCACACCACTTCGCCTTTGTTCACAGGCTTGATGTTGGCCACTTGCACACCAGCATTGCCGGCAGGGTGGGGACCCTTGAAGGTGTTAACCACAGCACCGGGCACGTCAAGTGCCTCGTCGGGCTTGAAGCCCAAGTAGACATCACCATCAGTAAGGCTTTTGAGCACGTCTACACCTTTATTAATATATTGCTTGTCGTCGCCAAGCACCACCATCAAGTCGGGGGCAAGAGGGGCTGAGTCAAAGCCTGTGACAAAAATGTCACGTGGACGCACATCGGGCGAGGGTACGATGTCGTAGGGGCGTTGGCGCAACATCGCCCACAGCCCCGATGCCAGCATCACGCTCAACGCATCGCCACCAGTGTCATGCTTGACCATCGTGTTCTGGCCGTCGGGCTCGATGACGATGGCATCGATGTGGCGGCGCTGTCCGCGCCGCACCTCCTTGACTACACCACTCACAGGCGAGGTGACCTGGATTTGCTCAAAAGTCTTGTCGTGGAAGAGTGCCTCGCCGGCCGACACGTGGTCGCCCTCGCGCTTGTCCATGCGCGGGGTCAGGCCAACGAAGTCGTCAGGCACGATGGCATAGAGGGCGCTCTTCTCGCTCGAGACGATGGCAGGGTCGACGATGCGACCCTTCAGGTTCAGGTCATAACCTTTTTTCAGTCTAATGGTTGCCATTCAATTATTGTGTTTTGTACGTTTTTGCCAAATAATTTGCAAAGGTAGGAAAAAAATCCAACACCAGGCTCATGTGGTCTGTACTTTATCACATTATTTAAGCTTACTCCCTGCTGTGTTCCTCACGATAGTTCTGCCAACGTCATGCCAAAATGGCAAAAAGCACAAAAAAAGATGAAAAAAATCGCTGAGAGTTTGCCGTTTTCAAATATTTGTAATACTTTTGCGTTAATTTTGTGAGCGAAATAGGCTTCTCTGACAAAATGAAGAACCGTTTCACCCCTTCAAACTTGTGTGTCACAACTAGATAGGAATAGCTGCTATAATCGGGCGAGGTGAATGCCGTCTAGGACATGCAACGATAATTAACGCTGTACAAAACAAAAAACAAATAACTTTATTAATTAATCATTTTTTAACAACTTAATTTTATCTTAAAATTATGGCTGAACAAACAAACATCCAGAAGCCTCAGGCTCCCGCGCCTAAGACTGCTCCCAAAAAGGAAGTCAGCAGCAACGTAGGCGGTATCAAGAGTGCATCGATTGTCATCTTGATTTGCTTTATCCTCGCAGTGTGCATCTACTTGTTCGTCTTTGGTGCTGGTTCCAACTTCAAGGATGGCAACAACGCTAACGCACCGCTTAACCTGCTCGGTACTGTCTATAAGGGTGGTATCATCGTGCCGGTTCTGTTAACCTGCTTGCTCACTGTGATCGTGCTCACTGTTGAGCGTTGGATTGCTCTGGCTAAGGCTAAGGGCAGCGGCAACATCACCAAGTTTGTCGAGAATGTCAAGGCCGCTCTCCGTGCAAAGGACATCAACAAGGCTGAGGAACTCTGCCGCAAGCAGAAAGGTACTGTTGGCGCTATCGTTTATGCCACGCTCCAGAAGTACAAAGAGATGGACAAGGACACCACACTGGAGAAGGAGCAGAAGCTCACCAGCATCCAGCAAACCCTCGAGGAGGCTACTGCACTTGAGATGCCTACCCTCCAGCAGAACCTGCCCATCGTGGCAACCCTCACTACACTGGGTACGCTGATCGGTCTTCTCGGTACTGTGCTCGGTATGATCAAGTCGTTCCAGGCTCTGGCACAGAGTGGTGCTCCCGACTCGACTGAGCTGTCGACCGGTATCTCTGAGGCACTTGTGAACACCGCATTCGGTATCGCAACTGCTGCATTGGCACTGATCGCTTACAACTTCTACACCAACAAGATCGATAACATGACCTATGCTATCGACGAGCTGGGCTTCTCAATCGTTTCTACTTTCGCAGCTACTCACTAATCCTGAAGCAAGCGAAGTCTTAAAACCGATTTTTAACGATTAAAAAACGAGATTAATCAAAAATGGGAAAAGTCAAAATTAAGAAAAAAGAGACGCGTATCGACATGACCGCTATGTCGGACGTGACCGTCCTTTTGTTGACTTTCTTCATGTTGACTTCAACTTTCTTGCAGAAGGAGCCCGTGCAGGTGATCACACCGCCATCGGTGAGCGAAAAGAAGGTGCCCGACTCTAAGCTGATGTCGGTGCTCGTCGCTCAGGACGGAAAGATCTTCCTCGAGTTGCTCGGAACCAAGGACTCGACACTCAAGAGCGAGGACTTGAGAGAAGAGGCACTCAAAAAGGCAGTCGCTGCTTATAACGAGACGCACACCAACAAGGTGAGTCTCCAGCCTAAGCATGTCGAAGCCTTCCGCAAGCAGAACGCATTCGGCGTACCCATGAGCAAACTCACGCAGTGGCTTGAGATGCCGATCGACGAGCGTGACAAAGCCCTCAAGACAGGTGGTATACCCATCGAAGAGAACTTTGACATCACACGCCCGACCGAATTCCAAATCTGGGTCAATGCTGTGTATAAAGCAATGGAGGATGCCGGAGCTGCCGACGACATGAAAAAAGGTACTGGTATTGCTATCAAAGCTGATGCAAATACGCCTTACGACCGCGTGCAGGTCGTGATGAACAATTTGCAGACGATCAAGATGAATAAGTTTAGCCTGATGACGGCTCTTAAAGCAGAGGAGGAATAAGATATGGCAAAGAAAGATTTAAGTCGACAGAAAAAGTTCGATACCCGTATCGACTTCACTCCTATGGTGGACATGAACATGCTTCTGATCACATTCTTCATGCTCTGTACCACGATGATTAAGAGTCAGACACTCTCGGTGGCACTGCCCACCAATGAGAAGGTCGAGCAGCAGGACCAGGAGCAGGCCAAGCAGAGTGAGGCACTCACCATCATTGTCGATGGATCTTCTAAGCAGATGCTCATCGATGGCAAGGAGGTCATGATGGCCGATCCCAGCTCGGCAAGATTCTTCTACTATGACGGACAACCCGACCTTGAGAACCTCAACCTCAAGGAGAGTAACATGAAGGGTACCGGTGAGGGCACGCTGCGTGCCATCTTTACCGAGCGCAACAAGGACGCTATCAAGCTCATCAACGAGCAGAAGGCTAAATGGCGCGCCGGTGAGATTACTGAAGAAGAGTATAACAAGAAGCGCGAATCCATTCAGGATGACAGCAACCTCAAGCGTCCTGTCGTCATGATCAAGCCCACCAAGCAGGCTAGCTATGCCGATGTGGTGGCTGTGCTCGATGAGATGCAGATCAACAACATCTCGCGTTGGCGTATCGAGAACCTCAACAAGGATGACTCGACGATGCTTTCGAAGTTGGGTGTTGATCTGAGTGCCCGCAAGTGATTTTGGTGTGAGCTATTTATTAACAGATTAAAGAAGATTCTTATTATGGCATATGTAGATCTTACATCAAAAGAATGGTGCGACCTTGTATTTGAAGGCAAAAATAAAGAGTTTGGCGCATATGAAATGCGAATGCAGACTCCCCAGCGCCACAACAAGGCTGTGCTCTATACGTTGCTGGGACTGCTCATTGTTGCTGCCGGAGCTTTTGGTCTGGCCAAGTACAACGAGTATCGTGCCGAGCAGCAGCGCTTGCTCGATGAGGCACGCCAGAAGGAGGTTGCTCTCGACCTCTCGCAAGAGAAGGAAGAAGAGAAACCCGACGAACCCATCATCGAAGAGAAGAAACCCGAAATTGAGCCCGAGCAGGAAATCGCTCAGCAGAAGGTGACCGAGCTGGCCATCGTCCCTGACAAGGAAGTCAAGGAAGAAATCAAGTCGCAGAGCGAACTTGAGAAGACCGAAGAGGTCTTCACGTCCAAGAACGTCGAGAGCGACAACACCAGCCGTGAGCAGCTTGAGAACCTGAACAAGCAGGTCAAGGTTGATGTGCCCGAGCCCCCGAAGGAAGAGAAGAAACCCCAGAAGGAGGAAATCTTCAAGTCGGTCGAGCAGCCGCCACAATTCCCCGGTGGCGATGCAGCACTGATGAAGTACCTCAGCTCGCACATCCAATATCCGACCATGGCACAGGAGAACAACATCCAAGGTAAGGTGGTGCTCCAGTTTGTGGTTGAGAAGGATGGACATGTTGGTGAAGTCAAGGTCGTCCGCTCGGTCGACAAGGATCTGGACCGCGAGGCAGTGCGCGTCTGTAAGTCGCTGCCCAAGTTCACTCCCGGTCGTCAGAATGGTCAGGCTGTGCGCGTGTGGTACACGCTCCCCGTCAACTTCAAGTTGCAGGGCACCAACTAAGCCGCTGGGCTTTCATGGATTGAAAAATGCCGTTGAGCAATCTGCTCGACGGCATTTTTGTTTGAAAAAATACTAAAACTTCAACTTTTATTTTGATGAATCCTTGATTTGACCTAACTTTGTGAGTTGAATGTTTACTGACGGTCAAGCCAAGTGGCAGCACTCATGTCAGGACACATAATTCAGACAAATGCAAATGAAGACTCTTAGACATCTGTTGGCCCTCGGGCTATTGCCACTGATGCTGGCGTGTAACAATCAGAAAGGACCCACCAACACCAGCACTAGCGGTACGGCTGTCATTATCTGTGACCAGTCGTTCCAAAACATCCTTGATGAGGAAATCGGCGTGTTTGAGTACAGTTATCCCGATGCCAATATTCTGGCACGATATCTCCCTGAGACCGATGCGCTCGATTCGCTTTTTGACAAGAAGGTCGACCTGGTTATCACTTCTTGCGACCTCACCGAGAACCAGCGCAATCAGCTCAAGGCACAGCAGCGTGCTTATCGCTCGCACAAGATTGCAGTCGACGCTGTGGCTATCATAGTCAATCGTGAGAATGACATTGAACAACTGTCGATGGACGAATTGAAAGAAATCTTCACAGGTAAATTCACCAAGTGGGGACAGGTTACACCCACCAAGACGCTTAAGGACAGTGAGATTGAGGTCGTCTTTGACGGCAATGGCTCGGGCGTCATCAACTATATGAGAGAGAAATTTGTGGGCAAGAATGGCAAATTCGGAGCAAAAGTGTTTGCACAGAATTCGACCGACGAAGTCTTTCAGGCTGTCGAGAAGCACAAGAATGCCATTGGTTTTATCGGTGTTAGCTGGATTTCGGCCGACATGAAAGACCGTGCAACCTGCATCGATGAGCGGGTCAGACAATTGCAGGGTCCCGATCAACCATCGGCTATCGACTTCACCGACCGTATTAAGGTGATGGCTGTTAGAGCTGAAGATCAGCTACAAGCCCGCAAGCCTTATCAGTATTATATCAACAATGGCGAGTATCCACTGGTCAGGGTCATTTGGGCTATCGATGCCTCGGCCAATGGCACACTTGACCATGGATTCTTCTGCTTCCTGACTAGCCCCATAGGCCAGAAAATTATCTTACAGACGGGCGTCCTGCCAGCA
>DEKO01000203.1:3511-5883 GCA_002353885.1 Porphyromonadaceae bacterium UBA2720 | reverse complement strand
GAGCCAGTCAGAATGGTAGAGGTCAACTGACACCAAAAATGTGTGCATGATTTCAAACTGTTGTTAAATCACACAGAACTGGAGAAAAATGATGCAATTTTTCGCGTTTTGGCACGCAGATTGCAATTGCATTGACAAAAACTGAATTAATTAATAACACTATAAAACTACACAACTATGAAAGCAAGATTCTTTATCGCAGCTCTGCTCGTCGCAGGTGCGACGTTCGGTAGCCTGGCACAAGGCTACAAGGACGGTATCGAGTTCTACAAAATTGACGATTTGGACAACGCCAAGGAACTGCTCATGCGCAACCTCAACGATGCCCAAACCGACAAGGCCGAGGCTTACTACTATCTGGGTCAGATCGCGCTGCACCAGAACAATGTGAGTGAGGCAGCAAGTTACTTCGACAAGGGCTTGGCGGCCAACCCCAATAATCCTTACAACCTCATCGGGCAGGCTGCTGTAGCACTCAAGAATGGCGGAAACGCTTCTGAGCTGGTCAACAAAGCACGCAAGATGCTCAAGAAAAACTGTGCGCTTGAGACCGAAATTGCACGCATGTACTATGATGTCGACCCCGTTAAGTATGCTAAGGACATCGAGAAGTGTGTCAAGCAAGCTCGCAAGTGGAATGTCACCGACCCCACGGTGAGCAACTTTGAGGGTGACCGCTATGCCGACCAGCGTCAGTGGGGTGATGCAGCAGGATGCTACGAATCGGCCTTCACCAATGACGTGGACAATGTTGAGGCTTATGTGAAATATGCTGACGCCTACTTCAATGTCAACCCCACCTATGCCATCGACCGCTTGCGCGAGATCATTGGCAAGGTGCCCAATTCGGCTCTCGTGCAGCGCCAGCTGGCCGAGAAACTCTATGAGAATGGTGACTTGACCAATGCTGCTCAGCAGTATGGATCCTACATCAATAACACGAAGAACCACTTCTCGAAGGACGAGGCGCGCTATTGCCAGCTGCTTCTCTTCGCAGGCGATTACAACAAGTGCTATGATGTGGCTACCAATCTGCGCAACAACGTCCAGGCAACTGATGACTACGCCTTTGTCGCCGAGCGACTCCGTCTCTACTCGCTCGCTGCTGGCAAGCGCTGGGAGGAAGCTGCCAAGGTGGGTGACGAGTTCATGAAGATGAAGAACAGCAAGATGAACTTCGAGGCCAACGACTATATCTTCTATGCTCAGGCCCTTGACAAGGTGGGACGTGGTGCCGATGCAGTCGACGCTTATGACAACGCCATGCGACTTGATCCTGATAACATCGACCTCGTGCGTGGACTGTCCAGAAGCAACAAGGCTGCCAAGGACTTCGACAAGGCCATCCTCTATGCTAAGAAGGTGCTCGACAAGACGGGACGTGAAGCTGACGACCTCTATGACGCCGCCGACATCTACTACGAGCAGTCGAAGACGCTCGCCGATGATGCCAAGCTGCAAGCGGTCAACCAGGCTATCGCTCTCATCGACGAGGCTCTTGCAAAAGACCAGTCGTCAATCAGCTACCTCTATCGCAAGGCTCTCATCGAGCGCGAGAAGGACACTGACAAGGACAAGAGCAATGCTGTGAACACCTACAAGCGTTTGGTCGACGTGATCACCGGCAAGGGCAGCATCGACGAGTTCAAGCCCTATCTCAAGGTCGCTTACAACTACATCGGCACTCACTACTTCAATGTCAACAACAAGACCGAAGGTCTGGCTGCATTCAAGAAGTGGTATGAGGTTGACCCCGACAACACCAGTCTGCGCGACTTCATCCAGTCGATGGAGAAGTAAAACCGACATAAGCTAAATCACAATAATCACAATCAATGGCTCTCACTCATGAGGGCCATTGATTGTATTTGAGATTTGCCAATACACAAAAAAGGCTGCCTTGTAGGCAGCCAGTACTGTTTCTTTTAGACATTTTTTGGCCTTAGCCAAGGTAGGACTTGAGCAACTTGCTCTTCTGACCCTTGAGGCGACGGATGGCTTTCTCCTTGATTTGTCGCACGCGCTCGCGTGTCAGGTCAAACTTTGCGCCAATCTCCTCGAGCGTCATCTCTTGGCAACCGATGCCGAAGAACATCTTCAGGATGTCGCGCTCACGCGGGTTCAGCTGGTCGAGGGCGCGGTTCACCTCCTTGCTTAGCGACTCTTGAGTCAGTGTCGAGTCGGCCATGGGGCTGTCGTCGTTAGGAAGCACGTCCAGCAGACTGTTGTCTTCGCCATCAACAAAGGGAGCGTCGACACTTACATGACGACCCGACACCTTGAGCGTGTCGCTGATCTTGTCGACAGGGATGTCCAGACGCTCGGCCAGCTCCTCGGCCGAGGGACGGCGCTCGTGCTCCTGCTCGAACTTG
>DEKO01000203.1:0-3472 GCA_002353885.1 Porphyromonadaceae bacterium UBA2720 | reverse complement strand
CGAGCCCACTTGGTTCAGCGGCAGGCGAACGATGCGGGCCTGCTCGGCCAGGGCTTGGAGAATCGACTGGCGTATCCACCACACGGCATAGGAAATAAACTTGAATCCACGCGTCTCGTCAAATTTCTGAGCCGCCTTAATCAGGCCTAGATTACCCTCGTCAATCAAGTCAGGCAGACTTAATCCTTGGTTTTGATACTGTTTGGCTACCGAAACGACGAAGCGCAGGTTGGCGCTTACGAGCTTGTCAAGTGCTACTTGGTCACCCTCGCGGATGCGTTGTGCCAGCTCGACCTCTTCGTCGACGGTAATCAGCTCTTTGCGGCCAATCTCCTGGAGGTACTTGTCCAGCGATGCGCTCTCGCGATTGGTGATCGATTTTGTAATCTTGAGTTGTCTCATTTTGCGTATGCAGAATTTAAGCACGCAAAGTTAGTGCATCTTTTTGACTCCACCAAATCTAAACTGCAAAAAGGTGTCTATTTCACAAAAATTAGCAAGAAAACTCCCTGCTCCATCGCATTGGGGCAGGGAGTGGTGACCTTCGGGCACAAATTGCGCATTGTGCATTAGGCGTTGTGCGTTGCTTAAAGGTAGGGTCGCAAGTTGAGGCTGTTGGTGCCGCGCAGGCGACGGATGGCCTTTTCGCGGATCTGGCGCACACGCTCACGGGTCAGGTCGAAGCGCGCGCCAATCTCGTCGAGCGACAGCTCCGGGCCGCCGATGCCGAACGACATCATCAGGATGTCGCGCTCGCGAGGCTGCAAGTTTTGCAACGTGAGCGACATCTCGTGCGACAGCCCCTCGAGCGTCACGTTGGCATCGGCACTGGGCGTGTCGGTGTCGGCAAGCACGTCCAGCAAGCAGTTGTCTTCGCCGTCGGCAAATGGGGCATCCACCGAGGTCTGACGGGCCTGTGACACCAGTGCGTCAAAGATGCGCTCTTCGGGCATGTCGACCAGAGCGACCAGTTCGCTGATCGATGGCTTGCGCTGGTTCTCCTGCTCAAAGGCGTTGATGGCCTTGTTCACCTTGCCTTGGATGTTGACCTGGTTCAGTGGCAGACGCACAATGTGCCCTTGCTCGGCCAGGGCCTGCAACATGGCCTGGCGAACCCACCAAACGGCATAGGAGATGAATTTGAACCCGCGTGTCTCGTCAAACTTGCGTGCGGCTCTAATCAATCCCAAGTTGCCCTCATTGATCAGGTCAAGCAGGCTCATGCCGGTGTTCTGGTACTGCTTTGCCACCGAGACGACAAAACGCAGGTTGGCTGCCACTAGTCGCTGCACGGCCTCCTCGTCGCCCTCGTGGATGCGCTGCGCCAGAGCCACCTCCTCATCGGGGGTAATCCTGGGAATGCGTCCAATCTCCTGCAGGTAACGCTGCAGAGCACTTGTCTCACGGTTGGTGATTTGCTGGGAAATCTTAATTTGTCTCATGTGTGTTCATCGTGTTTTTGGTGTTAATACTTAGTGCTGATACAAAACCACTCGTCTAATATCCATTTCTTCCATATAGCAAATATCATGCCAAGTAACCCACTAATGACGAAAAAAGTTGGCCCAAGGCCAACTTTTTTCAGTTTCCGAGTTCTCAGTTATCAGTTCTCCAGTTTATAAACTACTATCTATAAACTATAAACTATCCAACGCCTCACTCCTCGACATCGCTCAGGTCGACGGCATAGTACACCTTCTTGCCTGTCTGTGTCAGACCGGTGATCACCATCACCTTGTCGTCGTCTTGCGAGCGCATGATCTGGTTGTAGATTTGTTCTACATCTTCCTGACTGTCAACCGGCTGTTGGTTGATGTGCGTGATGATCAGGCCATTCTTGATACCGTTGGCCTTGAACTTGCCTGCCTGCAGACCAGCCACCTTCACGCCGTGCGAGATGTTCATGTCTTTCTTCTCCTTGCTGCTCAGCTCAGCGAAGGCGCATCCCAGCGACATCACATCACTGTTCTTAGTGATCTTGGTGTTGCCCTGGTTGTTCTTGAATGTCACAGTGGTTGTGCGCAACTTGTTGTCGCGATAGTAGCTCACCTCGGCCTTGTCGCCTGGACGAAGCTTGTTCATCTGCTCCTGCATCTCGCCGCTGTTCTTCACGCTGACACCATTCAGCTTCACAATCACGTCGCCCTCCTCGAGGCCGGCCTCCATGGCGGCGCTGCGGTCGTTGACCTTGGCGACATAGATGCCCTCGTTGGTGGCTGTGATCTTATGCTCCTTGGCCATGTCGGCGTCAAGTTCTTTATACTGGATGCCGAAGACTGCACGCTGCACAGTTCCATACTGCTTGAGGTCGGTCACCACCTTCTTCACGGTGTTGCTAGGCACCGAGAACGAGCAGCCCGAGTAGGTACCGGTGGTCGAGTAGATCATGGTGTTGATGCCGATGAGCTCGCCGGACATGTTGACCAGTGCACCACCGCTGTTGCCAGGATTGACGGCAGCGTCGTGCTGGATAAACGACTTGATGCCCATGGTCGAGCTCTCAGCGATGCCACGACCCTTGGCGCTGATGATGCCAGCCGTCACGGTCGAGTTGAAACCAAAGGGGTTGCCGACAGCAACAGCCCATTCACCAACCTTGACATTGTCGCTGTTGCCAAAGGTGATGGGGTGCAGGTTCTTGGCGCCGTTGATCTTGATCAGGGCAATGTCGGTGTTGGGGTCAGTGCCAACGACCGTGGCGTTGTACTTACTATTGTCGTTCAGCGTCACCTCCAGTTTCTCGGCGCCGTCAATCACGTGGTTGTTGGTCACGATATAGCCGTCACTGCTGATGATCACACCCGAACCGCTGCCCTTGGCCTGTGGCTCGCTCTGCTGCTGTTGTTGTTGCTGCCGACCGCGTTGGCCGTTGCCGAAACCGAAACCGGGGCCAAAGAAGAACTCAAACGGGTCTATGCCCTGATAATACTGTTGTTGCTTGGGAGTCTCAAAACTCTTGATGCTCACAACGCTGTTGATTGTGCTCTCAGCCACACCGGTGAAGTCGACGGCAGCAGCCATGGCTGTGCTGCGACTCGAGGCTGTGCGCACAAAGCTGTCGTCCATGTTCACCGCTTCCTTGTTGGGAATGTAGGTGTCAACATCATAGCCAGCACTGCGCAGGGCACTCTCGCCCATCAGTGTCGTGGCCGAACCCAATACCGATGCTCCAACGAGCATCAAAGCAATCTTACTATTCTTTTTCATAACCTTAAGTGTTAAAATATTGTCAGTTTTAAAATTTGTAATCGTTAAATTTAACTTTTGCTTTTCAACGGCAAAACTAATCGTTTTATTTGCAATGGCAATGCCAAAACGCCCATTTTTTGCACATTTTAAGCAACAACCCGTCCCTTTTTAACTGGTTTAACAACAAAAGTGAGAATCTGTCAGATGATTTCCCCGATGTCTCACCGAAACGTAATTCTAAACTGTCTAAACAGCCGCCTCCTCCGTGAATTCTAATAGCAAG
>DEKO01000017.1:2112-2822 GCA_002353885.1 Porphyromonadaceae bacterium UBA2720 | reverse complement strand
GGGCTACAAGCTGGCGCGCGACGGACGCTGGCCCGTCTGGGAGGGCATGTGGCTCAGTTCGGCCGTGCTGATGCCGTTGGGCATCTTCCTCACCAAGAAGGCCGTCAACGACTCGGCCGTGTTCAATCCCGATGCCTACCGCAACTTCTTCCGTCGCATCACCGGCTTGCATCAGGTGCGGTCGCTCTCGCTCAAAGAGGTGGTCATCAACGAGGTCGTGCCCGAGGTCGCCATCGAGCGCATCGCACAGCTCAAGCAACTCTGCACCGACTTCCTAGCCAAGTATCCCTCACGGCAAGGCTATCTCGACTATTGGCAGTATGGCTACAGCAAGCCCATGCTGCGCCAGCTGGCACAGCACATCGACGACACGGTCGACTACCTGTCCAACTCGCGCGATCAGATGGTGCTCAACAAGGCCATGGACTATCCCGTCATCCGCCAGCTGCTCACCTATCATCCCACCAACTACCCCAAGCTGGGCATGGCCATCGCCATCGCATTCCCCCTCGGCCTGCCGGGCTACCTCGTGGGACTGCGCCACCAGCGCAACCTCAAGCGCGACATCGCACTATCCATCACCGTGTGCGACCAGCTCACCGCCATCCTGCGAGGCGAATACACCCGCGAGATGGAATACCAGGTCAATTCATAAATTAAGAATTAAGAAAACAACTGACAACTAACGTCTAGTCCCCCTAACCCCCTAA
>DEKO01000017.1:0-1988 GCA_002353885.1 Porphyromonadaceae bacterium UBA2720 | reverse complement strand
AAGGGGGAACTTGCTGTTGTGGCTACCACTTTGAACACCCCCCTATAGGGGGGCTTGGGGGGACCAACTAACATCTAAAGTCTAAAGTCTAAAAAACTATGATCCATGTTGTTGCAGCGGTCATTGAGCACGAGGGGCTGATCCTGTGCATGCAGAAGGGGCACACCCGACACGCCTACACCACCGGACATTGGGAGTTTCCTGGAGGCAAAGTCGAGCCCGGCGAGACACCCCAGCAAGCCCTGCACCGCGAGTTGCTCGAAGAGATGGAATATGACATCGACGTGCACGAGCATCTCATCACCGTCACTCACCACTATCCCGACTTCGACATCAGCATGGCTGCCTATCGCTGCACAGCACGCGACCGGCAGTTCGTCATGCGCGAGCATGCCGCATGCCGCTGGCTCGAGCCTGAGCAACTGCTCACCCTCGAATGGTGCGCAGCCGACCTGCCCATCGCACGCCTGTTGGCACATCACACCTCCTGCCAGGCCAAAAAATAAAAAAAACACAACCACAAAGCAAAAAAATGATTATCTTTGTAGCCACTTTGGGGGGCCGACGGCCAACCAGAGCTACAAACCATTAATTGTTAACAACATGGACGAAGCACTGAAAAAGAAATTACAAAAAGACCCCAATGGTCTTGAGACCTATGAGTATATCGCCAACCACATTGGACGCGTCGACGACATCATGGACGAACTCGTCGACAACATCATCGAGGTCGACCGCTCGGGCCAGTTTGTCGTGAGCACAGCACGATATCTGCATGCCATCGACAGCAACAAGTATGCGCAGAACATCGACACCCTCATCAAGGCTGCCATCGCCAAGGACCGCGACCGCGTCTACCTCGCCGACCTGGCCGCAACCATCTGGGGCAACGACTATCAGGGCAAGGCACAGGAGCTGATGGCCCACGACGACAACTTCCGGCGCATCTACAAGCGACTCTATCCCACAAGCATCTAACTCTCTCAACAACTGCGATAATGAAGAAGAACAGTATCACCCTGGCTCTGGTGGCCGTGCTTGCCATGGCCTCGCTGACACTCAGCGCCAGCTCGAGCCAACCCACCAACACAAACGCAAAGACAGTGAACGCAACCGACACTCTGACACAGGTCGAACTCAAGACCTCGCTGGGCGACATCGTCGTGGCCCTCTACAACGAGACACCGAAACATCGTGATAACTTCATCAAGCTCGTCAACGACGGATACTACGATGGCGTGCTCTTCCATCGTGTCATCAAGGACTTCATGGTCCAGACTGGCGACGGCAACTCCAAGACCGCCACGCCAGGACAGATGTTGGGCGACGGCGACCCGGGCTACACCATCCCCGCCGAGTTTGTCTATCCCAAGTACTTCCACAAGCGCGGCGCCCTCGCGGCAGCACGCACTGGCGACCAGGTCAACCCCGAGCGTGCCAGCAGTGGTAGCCAGTTCTACATCGTCACAGGCAAGCTCTACAGTTCCAGCGAACTCGAGATGATGAAATCCCGTCTGGCCGACGGCAAGAAGCAAGGCATCTTCCAGAAGCTGGCGATGCAGCACCGCGACGAGATCATCAAGATGCAGAGCACACAAGACAGCGCCGGCCTGCAGGCACTGCAAGAGAAGCTCATCGCACAGACCGAGGCCGAGTATGCCAACGATCCCTTCCGCCTGACCGACCAGCAGATGGACGCCTACACCACCGTGGGCGGCACGCCACACCTTGACGGACAGTACACCGTCTTTGGCGAGGTGGTCAAGGGCATGGATGTCGTCGACGCCATCCAGAACGTCAAGACCGGCGCCAACGACCGTCCCGAGGAAGACGTCAAGATCATCAAGGCCACCATCATCAAGTAACAAAGTCACCCAAGCCCCGTTGTCCCCCTAACCCCCTGAAGGGGGAATGGCAGCCAGGCAGCATAATCTCACGCAGATTAAGCAGATTGAGCAGATGTTTTAGCACACAGATTGCTGCGCGCG
>DEKO01000107.1:5907-6054 GCA_002353885.1 Porphyromonadaceae bacterium UBA2720 | reverse complement strand
TCTTCAGGGGGGATTTAGGGGGCCTCCAGCCACTACAGGAAGTCCCCCTCTTCAGGGGGGATTTAGGGGGGCCTACCAGCCACTACAGGAAGTCCCCCTCTTCAGGGGGGATTTAGGGGGGCCTCCAGCCACTACAGGAAGTCCCCC
>DEKO01000107.1:156-5883 GCA_002353885.1 Porphyromonadaceae bacterium UBA2720 | reverse complement strand
CCTTTAGGGGGTTAGGGGGACTTGGCTAGGTGCCTAACTCGAGCTTGGCGTGGGTGAGGCGGTGAATCAGAGCAATGGCGATGGCCTCGATGAGGTAGGCCACGAGGTAGCTGTACCACAACAGGTTGGGCATGGTGCGTGCCATGATCCACAGCACAGGGATGACCGTGAGCGACAGGGCAAAGGAGATGAATAGCGCCATGTGGTGCTGGCCGTAGAGCTTGTAGACAATCATCAACACATAGATGTAGCAGAAAGGGATGAAGCTCAGCGCAAACACGCGCAGGGCATGGTTTGCCTCGGCAATGAGGTCAGGCTCGTCGGCACCGAACAGCCGCACGATGCCCTCGGGGAACACCCACACCACCACACAGGTCACGACCATGGACACGGTGATGAACCTGAAGGCCCGGCGCAGCACTTGACGCAGTCCATCGGCATCACCCTTGCCCACCTGGATGGCTCCGAGCGACTGCAACGTCTGGCAGGTGCCGGACACAAACAGGTTGTAGACCTGCAGCAGATTCATGACCACAGCGAAGGCGAAGATGCCCGTGCGGCCCAGCGTCGACAACACGATGGTGTTGGCCGAGAGCAACAGCAGCGTCAGGCTGATGCTGGCGATGGCCAGTGGTGCTCCCTGACCGATGATGCGCCGCCACGATGACAGCAGACCGTCGGTGGCCAGGTCAAGCCGCAGGCGACGGTTCTCGGGTTTGCGCCAGTGGGTGAGCAGGATGGTGATGCCCACCAGGTGGCCCACCACAGTGGCCGCCGACGAGCCGGTGATGCCCCAGTCAAACCACTGGATGAACACGATGTCGAGGCACAGATTGACCACGTTGTCAATGATCACCGCCAGCGACACCAGGCGCGGGCTGCCATTGACGCCAACCATGGTCGAGAGGCCCCACATGCCGATGAAAGCCGGGTTGCCCAGCAAGAGCACCTGCATGTAGTCTCGTGCCAGTGGCAGAATCTGGTCGTTGCTGCACAGCAGTCGGGCCGTCTGGTCTGGTAACAACAGCCCGCCCACAATGGCGAGCAGCACGCCCAGTCCCAGGCTCAGTGTCAAGGCTCGGGTGAAGAATCTCCTGGCCGCGACCGTGTCGCCTTTGCCCAGAGCATATGCCACGAGCATGCCTGCACCGGCATTGATGAGCAGGTGCAGGGTGAAGATAAACTGGTTGATGGGCTTCGACAGGTTGATGGCACTCACGCCGTCCTCACTGATGAGGTTGCCCACGATGATACCATCAACCACGTTGCCCAGACAGCCCGACAATGCCACCAGGATGTAAGCCGATAGGTAGCGATAAAATTGTTTGTTGATATCGTCGTTCATGTCTGTTATTCAAAGAAGCCGAAGCCGCCGATGGCGGTGAGCATGCGCTCGACATAGTCCCACGAGGTGGGCGACCAGGCGAAGTCCAGACGGTAGAGCACCTGCGTGGTGTAGTCGTTGTCACGCGCCACATCGGTGGTCTTCTGGCCGTGCGCCATGTCCTGATAAGCCAGCAGCGATGACATCTGCTTGGCCTTGACGGGATCGTCTTTGGCGGCCTCCATGGCCTGTGCAAAGTCCTCCTGCTCGACAAACCGCACGCCGTCGCCCACCGAGGTCAGCCCCGTGAGCACGTCGCCCAGGAACTGTCCGTGGATGTTGTAGGGGTGGAAGACGGTGCACTCCTTGGGTGTGCCGCTCAGCAGCACGATGGCCCTCGCCACCTCGTTGATGGGCGAGAACTCAACGCGCTTGTTGCGCATGCTGTAGGGGCAGCAGCCCAGCATGTTGTACACCTTGATGCGTCCCATGAATGAGTTGGTGGCAAAGTTGGCCTGGAACTCGCCGTCGGTCGAGCGTGCGGCCAGGTTGCCCACACGCATGATCTTGGCACTGAGTCCGTGCAGGGCCACCGCATCGAGGATGAGCCGCTCGGCCATGAACTTGGAGTAGATGTACTTGTTGCCCAGATACTGACCCATATAGAGTTTCTGCTCGGTGAATGTCTCATCCTTTGCCTCGCCAGCCCACAAGCCGCGAGTGCTGGCCGTGGAGATGTGCACCAGCTTGGCTCCTGTCTTGATGCAGAAGTTGACACAGCGCTGTGCTCCGCCGATGTTGACATCCTCAATCTCGGTGCCTTCGCTGAAGTGCTTGACGATGGCGGCGCAGTTAAACACGGTGTCGATGGGCAGCCCCTCGTCGAAGTCGTTGGTCACGTCGCCCAACACCACATGGAGCCGGG
Organism: Porphyromonadaceae bacterium UBA2720; assembly: GCA_002353885.1. Lineage (GTDB taxonomy): Bacteria > Bacteroidota > Bacteroidia > Bacteroidales > Muribaculaceae > Sodaliphilus. The sequence goes on along the minus strand of DEKO01000107.1, from coordinate 3,634 downwards.
TTCCAAACAATTCCTTGAACGAGTCGGCAAAGTAGTAGAAGAGCAGCGTGCGCAGTCGGCTCTCGGCCTTGTCTTGGCTCTTGCCGCGCACCAGGCAATAGATGTTGGGCGCGTCGCTGTCGATGAGTTCGCGCAGGATGTGTATGCCCAGGTAGCCTGTGGCTCCCGTGAGCAGCACGTTGCCCAGTTGCTGCCGCTCGCCGTGGCGGAAGTTGTCGAGCGTGTTGCGTTGCAACAGGTTGTTGATGGCCGTGTAGTCGAACATGGCTGCCTCGTCCTGCCCCTCATCGGCGCTTTCGCCAGTGATCAACCGTGCCAACTGGCGCGGAGTTGGGTTGGCAAACACATCACCATAGGCCACATGCATGCCTGCCTTGTCGGCCTCGATGATGACGCGTGTCACCACCAGCGACGTGCCGCCCAGCTCAAAGAAGTTGTCGGTGGCTCCCACTTGTTCCATCTGCAGGATGCCTGCAAAGATGTCGCAGAACGTGCGCTCGGTGTCATTCACCGGCTCGACAAAGGCTGAGGTGACTGCCAGTTGTGGCTCGGGCAGAGCCTTGACGTCGGTCTTGCCGTTGGGTGTCATGGGCATCTCGCTGAGTTGCAAGTAGGCCGTGGGCACCATGTACTGTGTCAAGCTCTGCGAAATCTCGGCCTTGAGCGCGTCGGGCGCAATCTCGCGGTCGGCGGTGTAGTAGGCGCAGAGGTGCTCCTTGTCATTGATCTTGCGGATGAGGATGACCACCTTCTTCATGCCCTCGACACGGAGCATGACGTTCTCAATCTCGCCCAGCTCGATGCGCAGTCCGCGCAACTTGATCTGGTGGTCGGTGCGGCCCAGGATGACCACATCGCCGTCGGGCAGCCAGCGGGCATAGTCTCCCGAACGATAGACACGTTCGCCATGGTAGTCGATAAAGCGCTCACGGGTCATCTCGTCGAGGTTGTTGTAGCCGTGTGCCACACCGCGACCGCCGATGTAGAGCTCGCCAACCACACCCACGGGTAACTCATTGCCGTCCTGGTCGACGACAAATTCCTTGACATTGAGTTGTGGCTTGCCCACGGTCACCATGGGCGCATGGGTGAGTTCTTTGTTGTTCGAGGCCACAGTGATCTCGGTGGGGCCGTAGCAGTTGAAGATGCGTGCCTTGGTGACGCTGCGCAACTGGTTGAGCAGCTGGTCGGAGAATTTCTCACCGCCAGCACGGCAGATGTCCACCTGGCTGATGGCGTGGCAGAAGTCGTCGCTGGTGAGCCAGGTCTGCCAGCGTGAGGGTGTGCCCGACACCATGTTGATGTGCTCACGCTCGATGAGTGCGGCCAGGTCGAGCGGGTTGTTGGCCTGCTCTTCGGTGGCCACGACCAGTGTCTTGCCATTGAAGAATGCTGTGCCGATGTCCTGCAAGGCGGCATCGAACGAGATGGTGGTCACGCTCAGGATGCGGCGGGCATCGGTCATGACACCGTTGGCAAACACATTGGCCGGATGGCCGTAGAGGTAGTTGCAGATGCCGCGATGGTGCAGCATCACGCCCTTGGGTCGGCCGGTCGAACCACTGGTGTAGATGAGATAGGCTAGGTCGTCGGGAGTGATATGAGTCTCGACTGGTCCGTCACACTCAGCGGCGAGCAGTGTCTCGACATCGATGGCTCGGTCGGCCGGCACGGTGTCCAGGCGGTCGGCCGTGGTGATGATGTATCGTGCCTCGCTGTCCTCGAGGATGAGTTTGACGCGGTCGGCCGGATACTCTGGGTCGCAAGGGATGTAGGCAGCGCCTGCCTTGAGCACACCGAAGAGCGCAAGCACCAGTCGGCTGGTGCGTGGCAACAGCAAGGCCACACGGTCACGCTCGCGCACTCCCCGCTGCCGCAGTGCGGTGGCGATGCAGTCGGTGGCATGGTCCATCTCGGCGTAGCTGTACTTGGCATCGATGGCCACCAGAGCATCGTGGTCGGGTTGCGACTGGGCAAAGTGGTGGATGCAGTCGTGGAACAGCGTGAAGGGTGCATTGCCCGTCGCCGTCTGTCGCAGATGGCTCAGCTCCTCTTCTTGCCTCGGGCTGATGATGGACAGCTGTCGCACGCGGGCCTCGGGCTGTGCAGTCATCGTCTGGGCTACTGTGGCGATGCTCTCGGCGAGTCGCTGGCCCAGCTCGTTGCTGTAGATGGCGTCGTCATACTGCACGACTACGCCCCTCGATTCAATCTTGATGTTGATTTTGAACTTGGGCACATTGAGCTCGAGCAGCTCTTGTGCGACTGGGTTGCCGCCCACGGTGTACTGCGAGAGCACGCCCACCTGGTAGGCATAGGCGATGGCGGGACGGAAGCCATAGTCGTTGGCGATGCGAGCAAAAGGATAGTCCTCGTGGCGCAACGTCTGGTCGAAGGTGTCGCTTGCCTGACGCAAGAATCCAGCCACGGTCACGTCGTCGATGGTCAATCCCAGCGCCAGGGTGTTGACAAACATGCCCACCGTGTCGCTGATCTTGAGGTTGGCCCTGCCGCTACTGACTGTGCAGAGATACACATCGCGGTTGTTGGTGTAACGTGCCACGACATAGGCTGTTGCCGCCAGGAACAGGTGGGCCGGTGTGACCTCCTGCTCGCGGCAGAAGGCTGCCACACGATCATGGTCGACGGGACAGACAACCTCGCCGATAAAGCCTTGTTCGGCGCTCTTGGGCAGGTCGGCGGGAATCTCGCTGGCTCCCTCACATGTCTGCAACTTCTCGGCAAAGAACTTCTGTGCCTGTGCAAACTCTTCGCCCTGCTCGGCCTGCTGCTGGTCGGTGACATAGTCGAGATAGGTGTAGCGCTCAGTGGCAATGTCCTTGCCCTCGAGCACGTCACTGATCTGGTGGAACATCAGGTCGGCCGACCCGCCGTCAAACAGCAGATGATGCACATCGATGAGCAGGTGCGCGCCCTGGGGCGTCTCGACCACCTCGCAGCGGTACAATGGCGGCTTCTGCAGGTTGAAAGGCTGCACAAAGTCGTTCTTGTACTGCTGCAGCTCGTCGTGTGTCATGCTCTTGACGGGAACTTGCACCGCCACCGCGCCGTCGAGGGTCTGGACGATGGTGTCGCCCTGGGTGGTGAAGTGCACGTTCAGCTCGGGATGCGCCTCAAGCACACGCTTCACGGCTTGTGCAAGCTGTTGAGCATCGACACTGGCAGGATAGCTGAGCAGATAGGGAATGTTATAGATGGTGGAGGTGGGATTCTTCAAGCACTCATAGTAGACTCCCGTTTGGGCGTATGACAATGGCACGCTCGTGGGCTTGTCGCGCGTCACCTCGACCGGTGTGACAGTGGGTGCAGCGGTCGAACCGCCCTCGAGCAGGTGCTTGAGAATCTCGTTCTCAATGGTCTGCAGTGTACCGGTCTTGACCAGCGAACGCGAGTCGAGGGTCACACCATAGCGTTTGTTGACCTGCACGGCTAGGCGGATGGCCGAGATGGATGTCAG
>DEKO01000107.1:0-149 GCA_002353885.1 Porphyromonadaceae bacterium UBA2720 | reverse complement strand
TAGCCCAGGACGGTGGTGATGCCAAACTCGGTGTTGCCCACGATGTCGGCGACCACCTGGTGCAACTCCTGCTCGAGCACATTCATGGGTGCAGCCACAGCCTCGGCGGCCTCGGCCTTCTTCTCGGGCTTGGGCAGGGCGCGCTTGTT
>DEKO01000053.1:12604-26637 GCA_002353885.1 Porphyromonadaceae bacterium UBA2720 | reverse complement strand
CCCGTATCGCTGATTTCAAAGGTTGTGGATGCTGACGAAGAACTCAGCCATGCACTTGCCGAGATTTCTCCGCAGGCCATCACTGCCCGCTATGGCTTTGACTACGACACAGACTATTCTCACATAAAATGGGCTTTCATCCCCAATGTCATGCTGCTCAACCTGAACTACGACGGCTCTGAACACCACATCCGCTTAGTGTTTAATAACAACAACCAGCATTACAAGTTTACGCAGGACGAGCTGAAGCATCCGAAAGCGTTCTCCTCACTGGCCGAAAATGGCATAACCCTGCAACTGGAAGCTATCTACGACGGTTCCACTCTCATACAGCGTTTCGGCTCGGAGAGTGGGTACTATATGCACATCAAGTTTAAAGCGGATTAAAGCGATTGATCAGAAAACACTCCCAAAATGAAGGCAATAAGGCGTTAAACAGTCGCCTTTGCGATGCTGACCGCGCAGAAAAAGACCGGGGCCACCCTAAAACAATGTCAGGGTGGCCCCGGTCTTTTTCTATTTTCAATTGAGAGGAGTTGTATAGAACTCAATGAGGCGGCGGATGGCGCGCTGGCACACAGGGCAGAACTCAGGCACCTCGTTGGTGCGCATGCGGCAGTCCTGCACGGGGCGGTACACGCCCTTGCTCAGATAGCCCCCACCCTCAAACACACCCACACGACGCGTCATCATGGTGCTGTCCTGGCTCTCGGGGGTGGGGCAAGGCGTGCCGGGGGCAACCATGTCGGCCCACTTCGAGTCAAAGTCGTGCAGCGTGGTCAGGTTGGGCTCCCACGGCTCCACATCGCTGAAGTAGCGCGGGTCATCGTCGCCGTAGGGATACTCATCGCCCAGACCCGCAAAGCTGTGGCCAAACTCATGCACCACCACGGGGCGGAAGTGCTTGCCGCGCGTGTAGGTCAGGTTGTAGCTGTTGTAGATGCCGCCACCGCCATAGTGCTCGGTGTTGGCCAGGATGATGATGTGCTCGTAGGGGATGCCAGCCAGCACGTTGTGCAGTTGCTTGAGGTGCAGCGTGGTCAGATAACGCTTGCTGTAGAAAGTGTCGAAGTGCGAACCCAGTGCGGTGTCCAGCCAAATGCCGGCTCCAGGGTCGCTCACGCCGCTGTCGTGCGATGCACTCTGCACCGCCACGATGTTGAACCGTGAGCGCAGACTCTTGAACGGTTCGTGGCCGAACAGGGCCTCCATAGCCTCGCGGCAGTGTGCAATGAACTGAGGCATCTCGGCCTCGGTGTAGCCCTCGGCCACGTAGGCGATGTGGATGCACCGAGTGGTGTCAGTAGCTTGCTGAAGCGTCACATAAGGGGTCACTCCTTGCTCGCCGCGATGGGCAATGAGGATGTCGGTGGGCACCACCTGGTGGGTGAGCGAGCATGTGGTGCGGTGATGTGGGTCGCGCAACTCGATGGTGATGTCGACCGTGTCGCGCGGCATTGGCACCAGAAACACATTCTCCATCGACTTGCGCACAGCCTTGGCCTCGGCAGTCGATATCCACTCCTGGAACAGGCTCGAGAACGAATGGCGGTAAATGACCGTGCCGTTGCTGTGGGCACGCACAGTGATGCTGCCGTCGCCGGCCACAGGCACCTCGTCGAGCCGTACGCGCCGACCCCACCACCGCGGCAGATGCGACAGCTGGTCGAGATATATCTCCTGCCTGAAGGCATCGCCAGCAAAGGCATAGTCCAGCCTGAGTGTTGCATCCGTAAAATACTGGTCAAAGTCAATGGCTACCATACTGCCAAAGCCTATCATGACAGTCACAATTGTCAAAAGAATCCGTTTCATTGCTATCATGTATTGTTGAGTCACAAAAATAGTTATTATTTGTGTGATGAACAAAAAATAGGGTAATTTCTTTGGTGATATGCCAAAAAATAGCGACTTTTGCATCAAGGATTATTCACGCTATGGCAACAAAACCACTCATTGTCATCACAGGACCCACCGCATCGGGCAAGACGGCCCGTGCCGTGGCGCTGGCGCATGTGCTTGACGCAGAGATTATCAGTGCCGACTCACGACAGATCTATCGAGGCATGGACTTGGGTACAGGCAAAGACCTGGACGAGTATGGCACTGTGCCTTATCATCTCATAGACATCTGTCCGGCAGGCTATAAATACAGCCTCTTTGAGTTCTTGCGCGACTATCAGGCTGTCTATGACGACATCAATGCCCGTGGCAAGCAGCCCATCATGTGCGGAGGCACGGGCATGTATGTCGAGACAGTGCTCAAAGGCATACAGTTGCCACCAGTGCCACAGAACGATGCGTTGAGGGCGTCGCTCGAGGGCAAGTCGCTAGATGAGTTGACGGCCATCTTGCGCACCATGAAGACACTGCGCAACAACAGCGACATTGACACGCCCAAGCGTGCCATCCGTGCCATCGAAATCTGCACTTACTATCACCAACATCCCGACCTCAAACTCGCAACCGAGCCGCATCCATTGACCGATGCAGTGGTCATCGGCGTGAGCATTGACCGTGAGGCACGGCGCCGGCGCATCACCGAGCGTTTGGACGCGCGACTGCAGGCTGGCATGGTCGACGAGGTGCAGCGGCTTATTGAAGGTGGAGTGGATCCTGATGACCTCATCTACTATGGATTGGAATACAAGTTTGTTACCCGCTATGTCATCGGCGAATTGTCATGGCAGCAGATGCACGACCAGCTCGAGATTGCCATCCACCAGTTTGCCAAACGGCAGATGACATGGTTCCGTGGCATGGAGCGGCGAGGTACCCCCATACATTGGCTCCCCTACGACATGCCATCCGATGAGTTCAACGAAGCTGTCATGAAATTGCTTCAATAATTCTCCACATTGGCACGATGATTGCATTGCTCAATGCGCAACGGACTTAAAACATAACTGAAATGAACAAAACTATTCATTGGATACTCGCCGCCATCCTGACAGTCGGCGGTACATGGGCTTTGGCATCGTGCAACAGCACGGGCGGTGACCAAAAGGTGGTCGAGAGCCAACAGCCCGACACCATTGTGATGCAACCCGACACTTATGTCAAGGCTATCGAAATTTTTCTCAACGACAGCATCGGCAGTCACTATGCCACAGGCGATGTGTGCATCCCCAGTGTGATGATTATCGGAGTGGATAGCACGCAGACCGATGACATCAAGGTGTGGGGAGACTATTGGGTGTATCGATACACAGTGGTCGGCGACACGCTCAAGATGATGTCGGGAGGCAACCATCCGGGCTTGATGCATGTGTGTCTGGCAGACGGAAAGTATCGAGTGACCTCGTTTGATGCAGTGGGTGATGGCTCTCAGTTCCTTCCCAGTGCCCGGCGCATCTTTGGAAACAAGTTCCAGGACTTCCAGACCGTTCAAGCCGATGAAAAGAACCGTGAGCTAGTGCGTGCCACAGGCATTGCTGAGCACATCAAACTCACAGGCATTCCTGTCAAGTACTATCAAGACGCTGACTGGCCTGCGGTAGCAATCCCTGGCACTGAAGCTGCCAACTGAAAACTGAAAAGCAAAACTATCGCCCCCGGCACAGATGCATTACTGTGTCGGGGGCGATAGTGATAATTGGGCAACACATCACCACACACCATACCGGCCACGGTCGGCATCGATGCGAAGCATGATAAACAGCAGGAACGTAAAGCCCCACAGCGATGAGCCACCATAGCTGAAGAAAGGTAGGGGAATGCCGATGACAGGACACAGGCCCAGAACCATGCCGATGTTGATGCTCAGGTGAAAGATGAGGTAGGAGGCAACGCAGTAGCAGTAGACCCGCCCAAATGTGGTGTGTTGTCGCTCGGCTAGTGTGATGACGCGCAATATCAGGGCCAAAAATACCAGCAGAACAATCGTCGAACCCACGAAGCCCTCTTCTTCGCCGATGGTGCAGAAAATGAAGTCGGTGTGCTGTTCTGGCACATACTTCAGTTTGGTCTGCGTGCCGTTCAAGAACCCTTTGCCCAAGATGCCACCACTGCCTATGGCTATCTTGCTCTGGTTGACATTATAGCCCACACCACGCGGGTCGTCGGCAATACCCAGAACCACGGTGATGCGCTTCTGTTGATGTTCTTGCAGAACATGGTTGAAGGCAAAGTCAACCGTGAACATGAAGATGACCGAAGCCACAATAAATCCTGTGGTGACCAACAGTCGGCGCATGTCGTCATGAAGCATGCCATAGAGCAGATAGATGACCGTGCCACCCACCATCAGACCAAAGAATACATAGCCATTGACCGATACTCCAAGGAAAGACAGACCACATGCCAACAGACCGCCACCAACATAAGCCAAAAGCACATTTCGGCCCAGAAAGAACGAACGGCAGTAGAAGAACAACATGCCCACTGTGAGCACCATCACTATCACAAAGGCGATGAATGTGCCCAGGGGGATGCCCATGAAGATGACTGTGGCAAACTTGAGAACCACAACAAAATAGGTAATGGCACACAAGGCTGCAAACAACACGAAACCGCTCATTCCCTCGCGGTAGAGCACAAAGATGAGAGAGGTGTAGACCAGTGCCGAACCCGTCTCGCGTTCAAGAATGATGCACAAGATGGGCAAGACAATGATGCCGCCGGCTATGGCATAGTTCTTCCAACTGTTCAGAGCGAAACCATAGGTGCTGAACAGTTTAGCAAGCGCTAACGCTGTGGCAAACTTGGCAAACTCGGCTGGCTGCAGGCTCACAGGACCAAACACCAGCCATGATCGCGAGCCCTTGATGTCGGGAGCAACAAAGATGGTGACTATCAGCAACAATATCATCACCCCATAGATGGGATAGGCGTAGGCCTCATAGATGCGACGGTCAATCAGCAGTAGCGACAAGCCCAAAATGAATGACAGCCCTGCCCACATGAACTGCTTGCCCGAGAAACCCGAGAAATCAAACATGCTGGCCTTGTCGAAGTTATAGGTCGCGGCATAGATGCTCACCGCTCCTGCCACAATCAGGATGGCATAGAGCATGATCGTTAGCCAGTCAATAGACTTGAGCAGGGTGCGGTTCTCGCTGTCGTTACTCCTCAGTTCCATGGTTCTCGTTGGGTTTGTGGGTGGGTTCTGGCGTAGGCTTTGTTTTCTTCTCTTTGGACTTCTCCTTGGACTTCTCTTTGGACTTGCTCTGCTCGTCCTTCTTGCCACCGCCATACAGCTTGGCACTATACAGACTGGTGCTGGCCATGCGGGCTGCTGTTGCCTCGCGAGCCGGTGAGAGCTTGCCTGTCAAGTACTGCTCCATCATCACGGCACCAATGGGAACGCCAAATGTGGCTCCGAAACCAGCATTCTCGACATAGACAGCAACGGCAATCTTCGGGTCGTTCATTGGCGCAAATCCCATGAAGGCCGAGTGGTCACGGCCATGGGGGTTCTGGGCGGTACCCGTCTTGCCGCACACCTCATAACCGGCAATGTTGGCTCCACGGCAGGTGCCGCCTGTCACTGCCATGCGCATGCCCTCGGCAATGGGTGTATAGTAGCTGGGATCGATGCTGGTCTGGTGGCGCTCAACGCTCTTCTTGAGCACGCCCACACCATCGATGAGGCGAACAACATGAGGTGTGATATAGTAGCCACGGTTGGCGATGGTGGCGGCCAGGTTGGCTATCTGTAGCGGTGTGGCCAATATCTCGCCCTGACCAATGGCGTCGCTGATGATGCTGTAAGCGCTCCACTTGCCTTCGCCCAAGTTCTTGTCATAGTAAGCCTTGTTGGGGATGAAACCGCGGCTCTCGCCGGGCAAGTCCACGCCAGTCTTGTAACCATAACCCATCGACACCATGTGCTTCTTCCATACCTCAAAAGCATTGCCCACCGATCCATATTTGCGGCGATTCTCCAGCATGTGCTTCAGGCCCCAGCAGAAGTAGGCATTGCAAGAGGTCTGCAGTGCAGGCTTCAGCGGGATGGGTGAGCCATGGCCGTGACACCCCACGCGCATGCCACCACTCACAAAGCCGCGATGGCAGGGATAGGCAGTGCTCAGGTTGATGATGCCCTCGTGCAAGAAGATCAGGCCTTGTGTGGGCTTGAATGTCGAACCAGGAGGATATGCCGCCATGATGGCACGGTCAAACAGAGGCATCTTGGGGTCATTCAACAGCATGTTGTAGTTCTTGCCGCGTTCCTTGCCGATGAGCAGCGACGGGTCGTAACTGGGGCTGGATACTAGCGCCAATATCTCGCCGGTCTTGGGCTCAATGCACACGATGGCACCAACCTTGCCGCGCATCATGCGCTCGCCCAGTTCCTGGAGCTTGATGTCGATGCTCAGGTGCAGGTCGTTGCCGGCCTCGGGAGCAACATCGTTGGTGCCGTCGTTGTACCGGCCCTTGATCTTGCCCAATGCGTCACGTATCAAAATTTCGGAGCCCTTGCGTCCGCGAAGCCAGCGCTCATAGCTCTTTTCAACCCCCAGGTCGCCAGTGTAGTCGCCTGAGCGATAGTAAGAGTCATTGTCAATGTCGCGCTGGTTGACCTCACGGATGTCACCCAGGATGTTGGCAGCGGCTGTCGTGTTGTACTGGCGCAGGATGCGCTGCACGATATAGAACCCAGGGAACCGATACAGTTTCTCCTGCAATCGTCCATAGTCTTGTGGCGACAGGTGATTGATCACAATCTGTTGGGTGTAGCCCGAGTAATTGCGGCTCTTCTTCATGTCGGCAAGGCGTTTCTCAAACACCTCGCGCGTGATCTGAAGTGTGTTGCACAGGTCCAGCGTGTCGAAGGGCTGGACATCTTTGGGTATCATCACCAGGTCGTAGGCGGGCTGGTTGTAGACAATCAGACTGTCGTTGCGGTCATAAATCAAGCCGCGTGAAGGATATATCACGCGCTCGACAAAGGCATTGCTGTCGGCATTCTCTTTGTAGGTGCTGTCGCCCACCTGAAGAACAAACAGGCGAACGATATAAATGCACACAACAACGATAATAAACCCGGCAATGACAAACTTGCGTTTCTCGAGATTATAATCTTTTCTCACGACGGGTGCTGACTAAACTGTCAAGGGCTAGTAACAAAACGATGGTCAGTAGACTGCTGGCACCGATACGCATGAGCGTCAATGGCCAGTTGTGCATCGTGAAAGCCTGAATAAGAAATATTGAGGCACTGAAAATCAACACAAGCGTTGACATGTATTTCAGGTACACACCGAAACCCAGTGTGTCAACGCAAGGAACAGGGTTGTTCATCTCGTTCTCACGAGGGACGAACAATGCAAATACGGGCTCACGAAATGCGGCAAGCAGGGTGCAGCACAGGGCATTCATGCCTGGTGTGTTGTTGAAAACATCCACAATCAAGCCCATGACGAAGGCAATCGTCAACGTGATGTTCATGTGCCACGTCACGGGCAGACGCAAAATCAGGTAGATGAACACCAGAGGAATGGCTACACCGAACAACAGTATCTTATAGCACATCACTTGCAGCAGCACTAGCACCACAAACAAGATGGCCATCTCGATGATCGTCTTGGTCATGGCTTCTCCTCCTTTCTGCGGGCCGAATCCAAGGGATTCTGCTCCAGCTTCTTCAACTCCTCGGCCATGTCGTTAGTAATCACGCGGACGGTGCCCAGTTGGCTGAAATTGGTCGTCAGACGCACCTTCAGCGAGACAAAGCTGTCGCTCAAGTTGCGAGCACGGCCCTCGACGGTGCCCACGATGATGCCCTCAGGAAACACGGTCGAAAAGCCACTCGTGACCACTGTGTCGCCCACCTCATAGTGCATGTGTTTGGGCAGCTCCTCAAGAATGGCATAGCGTGAGTCGCCGCCTTCCCATACCATACTGCCAAAGTACTCGCTGTCGCGCAGCTTGCAAGACAGACGCATGTCGGGATTGAGCAGCGAGATGATGCGAGCCGAGTGAGGTCCCACGACATTGACAACGCCCACAACGCCTGTCTGGTCGACAACACCCATCTCAGGTTTAATGCCATCGGCCGAACCACGGTTGATGGTGATGTAGTTGTTGGGCTGGGAGATGCTGTTGCTGATCACGTGGGCGACAACGAAGTCAAAGTGTTGAAGCACAGGCTGAATCTTGGCCGTGTCGGGCAGCTGCATCTTCAAGTCATTGATCTGGGCACGCAAGTCCACCAGTTCCATCTCAAGCAAGGCATTACGCTCCTGGAGGTCATTATTGATGCCCTTCAGGTGGAAGTAGTCGGTGATGCTGCTCATGCCCTCATACACTTTGGCACAAACAGCATTAGCCGAGGTTAGGTAGACGCTCTGCTGATAAGGGTTGTTGTTGACCAGCAACACACAACTCAATATCAAGTAGAGCATCAACACAAACCAAGCACTGTGCTTGACAAAGAAATCCAGTAGATTCTTCATAGAAACCGAGGACCATGAACCGAGAGCAGCTGACATGGGCTGAGCCGATGTCTATAGCTGAAATCGGTTGACGCTGTCTTATCGCTTCAGGAACTTGAATATCTTGTAGTTCTTCAGAGCGACACCTGTGCCCTTGGCAACGGCATGCAACGGGTCTTCGGCAACGTGGAATTGGATGCCAATCTTGTCGGTCAGACGCTTGTCAAGACCGCGAAGCAACGCGCCACCACCACTCAAGTAGATGCCATTCTTCACCAGGTCGGCATACAGCTCGGGAGGAGTCTGCTCAAGGGCGCTCAGGACGGCTGCCTCAATCTTGCTGATTGACTTCTCGATGCAGTGCGACACTTCTTGATAGCTCACAGGCACCTCCATCGGCAGGGCAGTAACCATGTGGGGACCATGCACAACATAGTCTTCGGGCGGATTGTCAAGCTCGGTCAGGGCGCTGCCCACGTTGATCTTGATGCGCTCGGCCATGCGCTCGCCCACCTTCACGTTATGTGCGCGGCGCATGTGCTCGACGATGTCGTTGGTCAGGTCGTCGCCGGCACACTTGATGCTCTTGTTGGTCACAATGCCACCCAGCGAGATCACGGCAATCTCAGTCGTGCCGCCACCGATGTCGATAATCATGTTGCCCTCAGGAGCCAGCACGTCCAGACCGATGCCCAGAGCGGCAGCCATGGGCTCATAGATCATGAACACATCGCGGCCGTTGGCATGCTCACTGGAGTCGCGCACCGCACGAATCTCAACCTCGGTTGAGCCCGAGGGAATGCACACCACCATGCGCAGCGACGGGGCAAACCAGTGGTTCTTGTCGCTCACCTTCTTGATGAAGCCGCGCATCATCAGCTCGCAGGCGTCAAAGTCGCCAATCACACCCTCTTTCAGCGGGCGGACTGTGGTGATGCCTTGATTCTCCTTGCCCTGCATCTCGCGGGCACGCTCGCCCACTGCAATCAGTTTGTTAGTTTTGGTGTCAAGTGCCACCACCGAAGGCTCGTCGATGACAATCTTATCCTTATATATAATGATGGTGTTGGCCGTTCCCAGGTCAATCGCAATCTCTTGTGTGAATGAAAAAAGTCCCATAAAGTTAGTTTTTTGTTTTAGTTCGTTTTAATTGAGTGATATTGGTGTTGCTTCTGTGGGTCAATCTCTAGTGCTTGAAGTGGCGGATGCCGGTCATCACCATGGCCACACCATGAGCGTTGCAGTAGTCGATACTCTCCTGGTCACGGACCGAGCCGCCAGGCTGGATGACTGCATCGATGCCAGCCTCGTGCGCTATCTCCACGCAGTCGCCAAACGGGAAGAATGCGTCTGAAGCCATCACGGCACCATGCAAGTCGTGGTCAAACGAATGGGCCTTGTCGATGGCTTGCCGCAGTGCGTCGACGCGAGATGTCTGGCCCACACCACTGCCTACAAGCATCTGGTCCTTGACCAAAACGATGGCATTGCTCTTGCTATGCTTGACAATGATGTTGGCCATCAGCAGGTCGGCAGTCTGCGACTCGCTCACTGCCTCGGTGGTCACCTGGCGCAGCTCAGCGGGTGTCTCAACGTGTGTGTCGCGCTCTTGCACCAGCGCACCATTGAGCACTGTGCGGCATGTGGTCGTGGGCAATGCAAACTCGTTCATCACCAGAATCACACGATTCTTTTTCTGCTTTAATATGGCCAGAGCCTCGTCGCTGTAACCCGGCGCAATGCACACCTCGATGAAAACCTTGTTCATCTCTTCGGCTGTGGCGGCGTCGACCACACGGTTGGTCACATGCACACCACCGAAGGCACTCACCGGATCGCCAGCCAGAGCTGACTTGAAAGCCTCGACCAGCGTCGGACGAGTGGCCAGCCCACAGGCGTTGTTGTGCTTCATAATCACAAACGTTGTGTCCTTGAAGTCGCTGATCAAACTGACGGCAGCGTCGATGTCCAGCAGGTTGTTGTAGCTGATCTCCTTGCCATGAAGTTGGGTGAACATGCTCTCAAAGTCGCCATAGTAGTAACCACGCTGGTGAGGATTCTCGCCATAACGAAGCGTCTTGCGGCCATTGATGGGCAGACGCAAAGCTGTGCGGTCATCGCCAGCAAAGTAGTTGTAGATGTGGCTGTCATAGGCACTCGACACCGCAAAGGCTTCACGAGCCAAGACACGACGCTCGGCTAGTGTGGTCACAGCATCGCCATGCGATTGCATCATCTCCAACAATAGCCCATACTGAGCCTTGCTGGCCACGATGGCTACATCGTTGAAGTTCTTGGCTGCACCACGGATGAGCGAGATGCCGCCGATGTCTATCTTCTCGATGATGTCGGCCTCGCTGGCACCGCTGGCCACTGTGGCCTCAAACGGGTATAGGTCGACAATCACCAAGTCTATCTCAGGAATCTCATATTGAGCAATCTGCGCTCGGTCACCCTCGTGGTCACGGCGGGTAAGAATGCCGCCGAACACCTTGGGATGCAGTGTCTTGACACGACCACCCAAGATAGATGGGTAACCTGTCAAGTCCTCAACAGCTGCGCAGGCATAACCTTGCTCCTGGATGAACTTCTGCGTGCCGCCGGTCGACAGAAATTTCACGCCATGCTCGTTGAGCATTTTTAATATTTCGTCCAGTCCATCTTTGTGAAAGACTGAGATGAGGGCTGTTTTAATCTTTTTAGTTTCAGTCATCTGATTTTAAGCCTAAAGTGCTTATTAATAGATAGATATATTAGCCGACAAAAAGCGCACGGCAATCATCGCGAGATGGTCGCAGTGCCTAGTTGGGCATTTTCACTGCAAAGTTAGTGCTTGTCGGCGGCAATACAAAATTTTGGCTCTAAAATTTTTACTTTTTTTTGATTATCAATGGTCGTGTGACGATTCTTTGGTCGACTCAAGCCAGTCGCGAAGGCTCTGAAGCAGTTGGCTGTGATATTTGAAGCTGCTCTTGATGCCCCAGCCATGACCTCCACTAGGAAAAACGTGGATGTTGGCACTGACACCATGGCTCACCAGAGCCTCGTAATATCGAGCTGAGTTCAATACGGGCACATCGCCGTCGTCAGCACTGGCGGCAATAAAGGCGGGGGGAGTCGAAGCGTCCACTTGATGCTCGTTGCTATAGTGTCGAACCAGTTCGGCACTGGGATGCTCGCCCATGAGGTTGCGGCACGACCAGTGGTGAGTAAACGCGGAGTCGGTGCTTATGACGGGGTAGAGCAGAATCTGAAACGAAGGACGCAGCGATGATGGGGCATGGGTGGCGATGGCCGCGGCCAGATGTCCCCCAGCAGACGAGCCCATGATGCCTATCTGGGATGGCGATAGATGCCATTCGCCGGCATGGGCCTGAGCCTGACGGATGGCTTCATACACGTCCTCTGACGGCACACTGTGATGGCCATGGGGCAGGCGGTAGAGAAGCACGATGGCAGCGATGTCCTGACTCACAAAAAAGTCGACCCACTCAAACCCCTCGTGATACATGGCCAGCCCGCCGTAAGCGCCTCCAGGACAGATGATGACCGATCGATGAGGCTGCTCGCCATCTGGCAAGAAAACATGCATCTGAGGCTTGATGTCACGATTGTTTTCGACGCTCAGATGAGCATAGTCAACACCATTGTCGGTGGGAGCGCCATCGGGCCACAATTCTATCGTGATGTGTTGTCGCAGACGGTCGCTGTCCCAGCTGTGAGCTGACGAACACAGAAGGCTGGTCATTGCCAGCAGAATGAATGCTAAATTCTTCATCTTGCGGGTGAATTTGTTGGGTTTTGGACAACAAAAGTAGTCATTTTATAACGATTGGCACAAAAAATGCAGTAATTTTGCAGCCGTATTGTTCAAAAAACGCTACAGAGATGAGAAAAATCAAAAACCCATGGGGGCTGGAAAGGATGGATACAATTGCTTCGGCTGTGCGCCCGGTAATCCCATCGGACTGCATATCGACTTCTATGAAGACGCTGATGAGGTCGTGGGCATTTGGCATCCCGGACCCAACTATCAAGGATGGATCGACACTCTGCATGGTGGCATCATTGCGACACTGGTCGATGAGACTGGGGCATGGCTCATCACACGCAAGCTGCAGACCACGGCCATGACCGTCAGACTCAACATCCAGTATAAACACCCCATTATGACCACTGACCGGTGTGTCACGGTCAGAACAAGCATTGCGCAACAGATGCGAAACTTTGTCACGGTCAACGTCGATGTGCTCGACAGTAAGGACAAATTGTGTGCCCGTGGCGAGGCCACTTATTGCACATTCGACCACGAACGAGCAAGGCAGATGGGATTCACTGGCTGTGAACTCGAGCCTTGACATCAAAGCAAGTTCCCTGCCCCCAACAGGGACAGGGAACTAAGCCATATATTCTTAAGGGATTAAGAATTTAGCATTTCATTGATTACTCGTTGGGCAAGGCACGGAAACCTTCGCCCAAAATCTCACTGCTCTCCATGATGTTGACAAATGCCTTGGGGTCAATCAGGTGGAGTGCCGAGCGGAGCTTGAGCATGTCGCTGCGATCAAGGGTGACATAAATCATCTTGCGTTCTGTGCCCTTGTACAAACCAGTACCCGTGATGCAGGTGGCACCGCGCTTGATGTCGTTCAGAATATAATCACGCACAGGCTCAATATTGTCGGTCACAATAAACATGGTTCGGTAGCTCTTCATGCCATCGACAACAAGGTTGATGACTTTGCCCTCGATGAAGATGATGATCACCGAGTAGATGGGCAGGCGGATGTCGCCGAAAGCTACCAGCGTGCTCAGCGTGATGATACCGTCAACAATCATCACAAGTGTGCCCAGCGAAATCTTGGTGTACTTGTGCAAAATCATCGAGATGATGTCCGAACCGCCACTTGTGGCACCCGAACGGAAAATCATGCCAATGGCGATACCATAGATTAGACCGGCCACCACCGTGTTCAGGAAGTAGTCAGGTTGGAACCAACCACCGTCATGCGGAATCGGCACCATCGATTCGGCGAACGCCTTGCTGATTGCGCCGTCATGTATCACAGGATTGTAGCCCCATCTGCTCTCAAGCACAAATGTGGCGGCAAAAATCACTATGGTTGAGATGATGGTTTTGATGCCAAACTTCGGACCCAGTATCCAGGTGCCTAACAGCAACAAGGGCACATCCATGCAGATGGCATAGAGCGAAATCTTCCACGGCCAAACCGTGTTGAGCACATTACTCAGACCATAGGTCCCACCGGGGGCCATCAGGTAAGGGTTGACAAACATCACATCGCCCACGGCAAACAATATGCTGCCCACGATGAGCAGAATGTAGGCAATAATCTCTTGCTTCAGTTTCTCTTTGCTATTGATACCTATCATGTCAGTATATTCTTCTAGAGAGGCTAGAAGCAGCCCCCCTAGATTTGTTAATGATTAATTTGAAATTATTAGTGATTTAACTTTCTAAAGTAGCTCCCGGTCAGTAGTTAAGGAAGCTTTGTTAGTTTATAGTTGTAAGTTCTTGGTTGGTAGACCGCGATACTGGTAGACAGCGCTTTGCGCTGGTAGTGGGCAGGGTCGATTGTGCATTAAAGCGTGCGGCGTGTCCCTACCAGCTACATTGACCTTCCCCCTCTTTAG
>DEKO01000053.1:0-12593 GCA_002353885.1 Porphyromonadaceae bacterium UBA2720 | reverse complement strand
TTAGGGGGGACCGAGGGGGGCTCAACACCGCGTACTGCCACGATGATGTATTGGCCCTACTACTTCACTACTTCACTACTTCACTACTAAAAAAGTAACTACTCTAGAAACTTGAGTTATTAATCTTTTTGGTGTTCCTCGCACCAACGACGGGCGTTAACAAAAGCTTCGATCCAAGGCGTCACCTCGTCCATGCGGCGNNTCGGGATACCAAGCGCACTGCCACGGGAAGGTGGCACGCTCAAGGTGGGGCATCATCGCCAAGTGACGACCATCGCTTGACACCAGGCCGGCAATGCCGCGGGGCGAGCCATTAGGATTGCCTGGATAGCTCTTGTAGCTGTACTGGGCGACCACGTTGTAGGCGTCAGCGCCTTCGGGCAGTTCAAATTTGCCCTCGCCGTGAGCTACCCAGATGCCCAGTCGCGAGCCACTCAGGCTGCCCAGCATCACCGACTGGTTGTCGGGGATGGTGACGTTGACAAACGCCGACTCAAACTTGTGTGAGTCGTTGTGTGCCATCACCGGACGGCTCTTATATTCAGGATTGATCAAGTTCAGTTCAATCATCACTTGACAACCGTTGCAAATGCCCAGGCTCAGCGTGTCGTTGCGCTGATAGAAACGCTCCAGTGCCTTGCGAGCGCGGTCGTTCCACACAAATCCGCTGGCCCAGCCCTTGGCCGAACCCAGCACGTCGCTGTTCGAGAAACCGCCGCAGAACACAATCATCTGTACGTCGTCGAGCGTCTCGCGGCCGCTCATCAGGTCGGTCATGTGCACGTCCTTCACATCGAAGCCGGCATAGTACAGCGAGTAAGCCATCTCGCGGTCACCGTTCACACCCTTCTCACGGATGATGGCGGCCTTGATGCCACTGGGCTTATGCTGGCTGCCCGTGATACCTAGGTCGGCGGCGCGCCCGGTGAAGCCCTTGGGCAGACGCAAGCGCAACGGCTGCTTCTTGTAGTTCTCATAGCGGGCCTTGGCGTGCTTGTTGCCGCTCTGCTTGCAGTCGAGCAGGTAGCTTGACTTGTACCACAAGTCGCGCAGGTAGTCGATACCTAGCAGATAATTCTTGCCGTCGCGCTCAATCATGATGGTGCGCTCATCACTGGGCTCACCCAGGGCAATGAACTTCACACCGCTCTCGGCCATGATGCGCTCAACACGGCCACACTTGTTGCTGGCAACCTGGATTACCAGAGCGGGGTTCTCGGCAAACAGTATCTTGATCAGGTCACGCTCGGCAAAGCCGTCTAGGTTGATGGTCATGCCACCATTGACGTTGGCAAATGTCATCTCCAGGAGCGTAGTCACCAAGCCACCGGCGCTCACATCGTGAGCGGCTAGCAGTAGACCCTCGGCTACCAGATCCTGCATGATGTTGAACGTCGTGGCAAATTGGTCGGCATCGGCAACGGCAGGAGCTTTGTCACCCACCATGCCCAGCGACTGGTACAGTGCCGAGCCGCCAAGCTCAAGCTCACTGCACGAGAAGTCAATATAATATAGGTGGCTCTTCTTGTTCTGAAGCACAGGGCTCACCGTCTTCTTCACATCACTCACCTCGCCAGCGGCCGAGATGATGACCGTGCCAGGGGCAAGAATTTTCTTCTTGCCATACTTCTGAGTCATCGACAAGCTGTCCTTGCCGGTGGGGATGTTGATGCCCAGCGAGCAAGCAAAGTCGCTGCAGGCCTTCACGGCACGATACAGGCGGGCGTCCTCGCCCTCGTTGCGGCACGGCCACATCCAGTTGGCGCTCAGCGACACGCTCTTCAGTCCGTCCTTCAGGTTGGCACCCACCAGGTTGGTCAACGCTTCGGCTATCGACAGAACAGAGCCGGAGGCCGAGTCTATCAGGCCAGCCTGGGGAGCATGGCCCAGCGAGGTGGCGATGCCACTGGTGCCAGTGTAGTCCAGCGCCACCACGCCGCAGTCGCTCAGAGGCAACTGAATCTCGCCTTGGCACTGCTGGCGCGCTATGCGGCCTGTGACCGAGCGGTCAACCTTGTTGGTCAGCCAGTCTTTGCAAGCCACGGCCTCGAGCTGAAGCACGGTGGCAACATATTCGTTAAGGTCCTGTACGCGTGTGCGGGCAGGACGATAGCTGCGCTGGACAGTCACGTCGGTCATCACCGTTTTGGGCGAACTGCCGAACATGTCCTTCATGCCCAGGTCGATGGGACGCACACCGTCGGCTTGCTCAAACACGAAGCGGTCGTCGCCGGTGGTCTCGCCCACAACGTAGAAGGGAGCACGCTCGCGTTCGGCTACCTGGCGCAGGCGGTCAACGTCTTTCGACTCGACAACTAGACCCATGCGCTCTTGCGACTCGTTGCCGATAATCTCCTTGGCACTCAGAGTTGGGTCGCCAACAGGCAGGGCCGACATGTCGATGTGCCCCCCGGTCTCCTCGACCAGCTCGCTCAGCGAGTTCAGGTGACCGCCAGCGCCATGGTCGTGAATCGACACGATGGGGTTGTCCTCACCCTCAGACATGGCGCGGATGACATTGGCCACACGCTTCTGCATCTCGGGGTTGGCACGCTGGATGGCGTTCAGCTCGATGGCACCGGCATATTGGCCAGTGTTGACCGAGCTCACTGCACCACCGCCCATGCCGATGCGGTAGTTGTCACCACCCATCACCACCACCTTCTCGCCGGGCTCAGGACTGCCCTTGATGGCATCACGGGCATTGGCAAAGCCAACACCACCGGCAAGCATGATCACCTTGTCGTAGGCCAGTTGCTCGCGACCTTCCTTGTGCTCGAACGTCAACAACGAACCGCAGATGAGCGGTTGACCATATTTGTTGCCGAAGTCGCTAGCACCATTCGAAGCCTTGATCAAGATTTCTTCGGGACTCTGATACAGCCACGGACGTGGGGGCATCGTGCAGCGCTCCCACTTGCGGTCAACCTCGGTGCGCGGATAGCTGGTCATGTACACTGCTGTGCCGGCAAGTGGCAGGCTGGCACGGCCACCACCCAGGCGGTCGCGAATCTCGCCACCGCTGCCTGTGGCGGCGCCGTTGAACGGCTCGACTGTTGTCGGGAAGTTGTGGGTCTCGGCCTTGAGCGAGATGACAGTGTCGATCTCGCGTACCTCAAACTCGCTGGGCACCTCGGCACGCTGTGGCGCAAACTGCTCGATGCGCGGACCTTCGACAAAGGCCACATTGTCCTTGTAGGCCGACACCAGGCCGTTGGGATTGTCCTGTGAAGTCTTCTTGATGAGTTTGAACAACGACACGGGCATTTCCTCGCCATCGATGATGAAGGTGCCGTTGAATATCTTGTGACGGCAGTGCTCGCTGTTGACCTGCGAGAAGCCGAACACCTCGCTGTCGGTCAGCGGCCGGCCCAGGCGAGCCGACAATTCCTTGAGATAAGCAATCTCCTCGGTGCTCAGGGCAAGACCCTCATCTTGGTTATAGCGTTCCATGTCATCGATATAGACGATGGGGTCGGGCTGGCGCGTGATGTTGAAGATATTGTCATCCAACTGTGTGTACAAGCGCTGGAGCATCTTGTCAAAGGACGGTGAGGCCACACGACACACCGCAAACTCCTCGATGCGAGTGATGCCTGTCATGGCCATGTTTTGCGTGATTTCGACAGCGTTGGTACTCCACGGAGTCACCATCTCGCGGCGCGGACCCACAAACGTGCCATGCAGTGTCGTCTCCGACATCTTTTGGCCGTCGAGCAGCCATTCCAGTTTCTCGGTCTCCTGAGCGGTCAAGGCATGCTCACATGCTACAGCATAGATGGTCGCACGCCCTTTTTTGAAGAAAGTTATCATACTATTTTAATAGGTGGTTGGTTTTCGACTGCAAAGGTACTGCAAAATTTGTGCAAGTCGAACGCAAAGGCAAAAAATTTTTTTGCCTTTGCTGAGATACAGCTAAATTTATCCAAACCGAGCGAAATACAAAACGACAAACGAAGTTTTTCGTTTTATTTAGTCAAGGCCAGCCTACCTAGCCTTGATGCAATGGAACTGCAGTCGAGCGTGAGCATGGCTGTGCCAAGTGGATCAAGCGCCCACTGGTCACCGCCGACGGCCACCTCATCCACAGCTGCCACACCATCAGCAAGAATTGACAAGTGCGCTCTCGTTAACTTGAGCTGGTGATACAATTTTGAGTAGCGATTGACGTTTAATCAGTTAAGCGGTCCTAGGCTCACAAAACTTTGTTAATTCTGCCATGGCTTTGCCCGATTGTCAACATTTTATATTATCTTTGCAAGTTATGAAACTACGATATCTATTTCTGGCACTGGCTGTAGCGATGTCGCTGGCGGCACAAGCTCAAGTGGCGTTTGTCGGCAACCAACACGATGTCATGGAGATTGAGCCTGACATCAACACCGGGCTCAAGAAGATTTTTGTCCTCCACGAGACCGACGGCGTGAGCATGACTTACACCGCTACCACCGAGAATCCTGTTACAATATCTGTCTACGGTGACATGGGGGGCGGCTATGCCCAGCCCATCGA
This sequence comes from Porphyromonadaceae bacterium UBA2720, assembly GCA_002353885.1. Classification (GTDB taxonomy): domain Bacteria; phylum Bacteroidota; class Bacteroidia; order Bacteroidales; family Muribaculaceae; genus Sodaliphilus. The sequence continues at coordinate 8,081 of DEKO01000053.1, read as the reverse complement.
TGAGGGCATCACTGTCGACGGGATGGTCTACACGCTGAACGAAATCACCCCTGACCGGGGATACATCATTGACGAGGGCACCACGCGCTACTGCATCTGGGTGACCGACTATTCGCACTATCGCATGACACTACTGGGTGTCACTGCCGACAACGATGGTGATTGCAGCACCGTCACCCTGCACGTCGACGGCGAGGGCGAGGAAATCAACTACTATACCGTCAATGGTGCAAAACGAACGCTCTCACGCGACATCGAGCTGAGCTACTATAATCTGGAGTGGCAAGGCGACACACTGCATTGGCAGCAAACCTACGTTACCGAGCTGGAGGAGAACTTCAAGCCCACCATTGTCATGCCGGCACCCACATGCAACACCACATTCACACTGACGGGCGATCGCTTCATGACATTCTGGGACGAGCAGGTCACCTGTGAGAGCAACAACTATTCCACTGCCGCGGTTGATGTGCGAGCCATGGCCACTCAAGACTCCGAACTCAGTGACAACGAGAAGTCGAGTGGGGCAGAGGGGGCGCTGGGAGGCTCGGCACCCGTGCACATTACCTTCGAGGCCTTTGTCACCGACGCGGTTGTACACTACGAGTGGCAGATGGCTACAGACCCTGAGTTCAATGACATTCAGCTCAGACTTAACCAGCTGGAGGTCGAGCAGGATTTCAACGACGCGGGGGTTACCTACTGGCGCTTCATCGGCTCAAACAGTGACGGGTCGTGCGAGGCATATAGCGAGACTTTCACCGTCGATATCGGAGTGAGCGAACTCACATGTCCCAATGTCTTCTCGCCGGGAGTCAGCATCGGTGTCAACGACGTCTGGAAGGTTTCTTACCGATCGATTGTTGACTTCCATTGCTGGATCTTCAACCGATGGGGCAACAAAATCATCGAGTTCACCGACCCGGCTGAAGGCTGGGACGGAACTTATCACGGCAAACTCGTGTCGCCTGGCGTCTACTATTATGTCATTCAGGCACGAGGCAGCGACGGAAAGAATTATAAGCTCAGCGGCGACATCAATATCATCCGTTACCGCGACCGCAGCGGTGGGTCTTCGACAACACCCGTCAATCCCGACGATCCATTCGCACCCGACCCCGACGAATAAAAGGCGTGCATGTAACACAGTGCAAAGATTTTTTTTACTTCTAAGCTTCTAAATCTATGAGAACTCTCAATTCGATAGCTTTATTGGCAGCGCTGGCAACGGTCTGCTGCCATGGGCAGACACAGACCGAGCAGAAGAATGTTGCAGCCAAGGCTAAGGTGGGCGCTGTGTTCAATGTCACAGCCAATCCAGATATACCAGCAAGCGTCGAATTCGCGGGTGAGACAATCCAGTTTGACCGACTGGACATGGCCGAGCGGCTCGACCGCGAGCTCACATCCATCATCTATGGACAGACCAGCACGTTGCTGTGTTTCAAGCGTGCCAACCGCCACTTCCCTGTGCTGGCTAAGATACTCAAGGAGCAGAATGTGCCACTCGACTTCCTCTATTTGGCATGCACCGAGAGCACCATGGACACCTATGCCTACTCGTCAGCGCATGCCGCAGGACTGTGGCAACTGCTGGCTGCAACAGCTAGGCAATATGGCCTTGAGGTCAACGACGACGTCGACGAGCGATACGACCCCGAACGCAGCACCCTGGCTGCATGCAAATATCTCAAGGCGGCCTACAACAAGTATGGCGACTGGCATACAGTCGCTGCCAGCTACAACGCTGGCATGGGACGCATCTCAGGCGAGCTGTCCAAGCAGGGAGTCGACAACTCGTTTGACCTCCATCTGGTGCAGGAGACTTCGAGATACGTCTTCCGAATCATTGCTTATAAACTGGTCTTTGAGAACCCCAAGCGATATGGTTATAAGCTGCATACCCACCAGCTCTACCAGCCCGTTGAGTGCAAGACTGTCGAGGTCTCATCATCGGTCGCCAGTTGGCCCAGCTGGGCCAAGCAGCAAGGCATCACCTATGCTCAGTTGCGAGAGGCCAACCCATGGATCAGGTCGACAAAGCTCACCAACAGCAGTGGCAAGACCTACCGGGTGCGCATCCCGCTCGCCAACGACCTCTACCGCAGCAAGCGCAAGTTCACTGCCTACAGCAAGGCATGGGTCGTCGACTAACGAGATGCACTTTACTGTAAGGCGCGGCATGACGCGTCGAGGGTGACAGTTGCACAACCTTACCACCTACAACACTACACAACAAAGCTATCATGGATAACGACTGCGTGAGCGTGCTCGGAGCACGCGTACACAACCTCAAGAATATTGACGTAGACATACCACATTACCAGCTCACCGTTATCACTGGACTCAGTGGTAGCGGTAAGTCGTCATTGGCATTCGACACCATTTTTGCCGAGGGACAACGACGTTACCTCGAGACGTTCTCGGCCTATGCGCGCAACATGCTGGGCGTGCTGGAGCGACCCGATGTCGACAAAATCTCGGGCTTGAACCCCGTTATCTCCATCGGCCAAAAGACGACCAACAAGAATCCGCGATCAACGGTCGGAACGACAACCGAGGTCTATGACTACCTGCGACTGCTGTTTGCGCGAGCTGCTGATGCCTACAGCTACATCTCGGGCAAACCCATGGTCAAGTACACCGTCGACAAGATTCTATCGCTCATCCTCGACAAGTACGACGGGCACAAAATCTACCTACTCGCACCCATGGTCAAGAACCGAAAGGGACACTACAAGGACCTCTTTGAAACGCTACGCAAGAAGGGCTACCTCAATGTGCGCGTCGACGGAGAACTGCGCGAAATCACATTCGGCATGAAGCTTGACCGATACAAGAACCACTCGGTCGAACTCGTGGTCGACCGGCTCAAGGTGACACGCAAGGACGAGAAACGACTGCTCGAGTCGGTGGAGAAAACATTCAAGCAGGGAGGAGACCAACTCATGATTCTGGATGTCGAGACTGACCAGATTGGCTTCTACAGCAAGACGCTCATGGACCCCGACACCGGACTGAGCTACCAGGAGCCGGCACCGCACAACTTTTCGTTCAACTCACCACTGGGTGCGTGCCACAAGTGCAAGGGACTGGGATTTGTCAACATTGTCGACCGCGAGAAAATCGTTCCCGACCCATCACTCTCGATAAGAGCCGGTGGCATCCTGCCCTTGGGCAAGTACAAAAATTCGCTTGTCTTCTGGCAGATTCAAGCCATCTGCGAGAAGTATGGATGCACACTCGACACACCCATCGAGCAGCTGCCCGATGAGGCCATCGACGACATCATGAACGGCACTGGAGAGGAACGGCTCAACATCCGCACCGAGACCATGAGCACAAGCAACTATTTCCTCACCTATGAGGGACTGGTCAAGTACATCGAGATGCAACAGGACGACTCGGCTACGACACAGGCACAGAAGTGGGCAGGACAGTTCTACTCGCGGCAGCAGTGCCCCGAGTGTCACGGACAGCGACTCAACATCGAGTCGTTGCACTATCGCCTGGCGGGCAAGAACATTGCTGAGCTCGCATCGATGGACATCACTGAATTGCGCAACTGGATGGCAAACCTGCATCAGGTGCTACCACCGCAGAAGTGGACGATTGCTAGCGAAATTGTCAAAGAAATACAATCGCGACTCAACTTCATGCTCGATGTCGGACTGGACTATGTTTCGCTCAACCGGGCATCGGCATCACTGTCGGGAGGCGAGAGCCAGCGCATCAGGCTGGCTACACAGATTGGTTCACAGCTGGTCAACGTGCTTTACATCCTTGATGAGCCAAGCATAGGGCTGCACCAGCGCGACAATCAGCGACTCATCGACTCGCTCAAGCGACTGCGCGACGAAGGCAACACCATCATCGTGGTCGAGCATGACCGTGACATGATGCTCGAGGCAGACTATCTCGTCGACATTGGGCCCAAGGCAGGACGAAGGGGCGGCAACGTAGTCTTTGCGGGAACACCGCAAGAGATGCTCAAGCACGACACCATCACGGCACAGTATCTCAACGGCAAGATGTGCATTCCCGTCCCCGAACAGCGACGGACCGGAAACGGCAAGTGCATCACACTGCGAGGATGCCGAGGCAACAACCTCAAGGCAGTGGATGTCTCCATTCCGTTGGGCACGTTTGTGTGCGTTACAGGCGTTAGCGGAAGCGGTAAATCTAGCCTCATCAACGCCACGCTGCAGCCCATTCTCAGCCAACACTTCTACCGATCCAACACCCAGCCACTGCCCTACGATGCGGTCGAGGGACTTGAGCACGTCGACAAGGTGGTCACTGTCGACCAGTCGCCACTGGGACGAACGCCGAGGTCCAACCCCGCTACCTATACTGGAGTATTTGCCGACATACGCAACCTCTTTGTCAATCTGCCTGAGTCAAAAATTCGGGGATACAAACCTGGACGATTCTCGTTCAATATCAGTGGAGGACGATGTGAAGTGTGCAAGGGAAATGGATATAAAGTGGTGGAAATGAACTTCTTACCCGATGTGCTCGTCCCTTGCGAAGAATGCGGCGGAAAACGCTATAACCGTGAAACACTGGAGGTTAGGTTCAAAGGCAAGTCCATTGCCGAAGTCCTTGACATGACCATCAATCAGGCTGTCGAATTTTTTGACGCCATCCCCGCTATTCTCAACAAGATAAAAGTGCTGCAAGACGTGGGGCTCGGCTACATCAAGCTGGGGCAACCATCAAGCACACTGTCGGGAGGAGAGAGCCAGCGTGTCAAGCTGGCAGCTGAGCTGTCGAAGCGAGATACCGGACGCACGGTTTATATCCTCGACGAGCCCACAACCGGACTCCATTTCGAAGATATTAAGGTGCTCTTGGGCGTACTCAACAAGTTGGTCCAAAAAGGAAATACTGTTATCGTCATCGAACACAACCTGGATGTCATCAAGTGCGCTGACTACATCATCGACATGGGACCAGAAGGTGGTCGCAGGGGTGGGAGAGTGGTAGCAACTGGAACGCCCGAACTGGTGGCACAGAACCACGACTCCATCACGGCATCTTATCTCAAGCAAGAGCTCGCGCGACAGTGATCACTCAGGCACTATTGATTTGCTCGAGCCCTGAGAGGCCCACAGGCATGAGGCAGATGGGGCCGACATCGCAGCTCCGAAAACCAGACCTGCAATTTGCTGCCTGACACCCGTAGCTCGAAGTAGGAGCAACTAGCTAAAAAATCACCATTTTTGAATGAATTTCCGCGATTTTTCTGAGTGAAAATCGCGGTTTTTTCTTGTCGCAAGGGTAGAGTAGGGCGCAAAACTGCTTTTTTCGCAATTTTTTGGCCCATCTAGCTAAATAGTGGAAAAGATGCACTAATCGTCTAGTTTTGAGTTCTATAACCCATTTTTTGACATTCCTCAACTTTCTCAGATTTTTCTGCCTGAATTCTCCCCCGATTTTTGCGAAAAGTTGGGCGAGATTTTGAGTTGAGCCGAGAAATGGTATTTCGGCAACAAATTACCATCGCGAATTTGCCGATTCAAATTTGCAAATCAAGCATGCAGTTTGCATCAGAGACATCAGGTGTTGCAAAACCAAACAGCCTGTTTGGTGTCATATTGCCGGTTTGCAAACATGACACGCCGCGGTGAGTTTGTGAATTCACACCTGCACTATTCTCATTTGCATTAAATTCACCAATTAACACTCATTAATAAAGGTTGCAAATAGCTATTAATCAGTTAAATAATAAACAAATCTAAAGTTTTACTTCTAGAAATATGAGGTCATGGTGGCTCTTTGTGGAAAATAGGTGGGTCGATATTGTGTAACGTACAGAAAATGATGCCTAAAGGTATTGAAACATAAAGTTAATTCAAGGTTTTTGGATTTGGGTTTGCAATTAGGTTGAGATATGGTCGATTTGAACTTTTTAATCTGAAATTTCAAAATTTACGTTTAAAAACTTGCGTGTTTCAAAAATCATTTCTAAATTTGCATTCGCAAAATTTGAAATGGTGAACATGGTGTTTGCAAATGCATCGCGATTAACTTGCACAATTTTCGCTGTTTTTTCTACCATCGGTCAGTTGAGCTTTGTGGCAGGTTTGTTTTCGATCATCTTACACCCATACCTCTGGCAGGTCTAATTTTTTTCTGGTCTTTTTTTACTAGTTGCTAAACACAACTTTTAGGCCAGAAAAATCAGCCTCCCAAAAATGCATATTTTGTTTGGCATTTTTTGAAGACCAAAAATCTCAAAATTGTCATTATTTGACAAACATTTGTCACGCTAATTTTTTGTTGAACTAGATATATTGTTTGTGACATGAACGACATAGTTTCGCGCATCAAGTTCTTCCTGCAGCAGATGGGAATCACTACTACTGCGTTTGCCGATGTCTGTGGAATTCCACGCCCATCGTTCTCGCAGTTGCTCAATGGACGCAACAAGAAGGTCAGCAATGAAGTCATCGACAAGATTCATCATGCCTATCCCGAACTCAACATGATGTGGCTTATGTTTGGCGATGGTGAGATGATTGGTCCAAATGCGAACAATTTGACTTCTGTTCCTGAGACTCAACCCGCCGAGAATGACTTCCCTGGTAACGCTCAGAGCGCTACGCCCAGAGAGCAACATGTACAGCAGAGCATCAACTTTGATGTGGACGAGCCAGCAGCTTTTGTGCAACGCAAAGCAACGATGACGCAGCGGCAGCCGAGCATTGTTGACACTGCTATTGCCAGTGCACGAGCTAAAGCAGCCACACCTGCGTCTCGTACTGGTGCATCACGCCAGATCACACAGGTCGTCATCATTTATAGTGACGGCTCGACTCAGGTCATACAACCCTAAGACAAACCAACCCTTCGTGGCGCCCCATGGCGCCCGCAATTACAGACCATATTTATATTACCTTATTCCTTGGGGACGCAGTTTTACTGTGCCCCCTTTTTCGATCGGATATGATAGTGCCTCCCCCATTTTGAGTCATCCAAGTCTGGCGAGCTGGACAAAGGTGAGCCCGTGAAGCCTCACGTTGATGCCATCTGGCGCGTGAGTTGAACCGAGCCGAGTTGGTTAGCCGCAATGGCGATGGCACGACGCGTGTGCGGCTGTGGTTCAAGAACCGCGACCAGCGTGGTGTTGAGGCTGATGTGGACCTGCGTGGGCCACAGCCGCCTGAGACCCCGACACCTCCGACTGAGCCGACTGGTGATGCTACGACTGCCGACACGACAACCGATGTGACAACCGAGAGGCCCGCCGAGGTGACCGGCAGCGCGGATGACCGGCAGATGAGGGACAAGCTGGGCGAACTGCTTGGCGGTGATGCCGACCGCATCGCCGACGCTCAGGCGCGGCTGAACGACCCGAACGCCTCGGAGTTCGAGAAGCAGGCGGCACGGACGGTACTGCGGGCTAATGAGCAGCGGGCTGACGCACAATCAGCCGAGGGTGACGGCACGCTGCTGCGCGTTAGGACTAAAGAGCCGCCAAAGAAGACTCGCAAAGTCTACAAGCTGATGCGCCTGGGCGAGGATAGCAAGTTGTACCCGTTGTTCATTGACTCGGCATCGCCTGTTGAACTGGGCACATGGTATGATGCCGACAGTCCCAACCTTGATTTCCTGAAGACACTCACGGCCGGTGTACATCTTGTCAACGCCGAGACCGGTGAGAGCATGACGCTTGAGCAGTTCAGCAGCGAGCATCCCGAACTGAAGATAAGGGGCAGCAACCCCAATGCGGCGGCTATTGACTGGGCCACCGCCAACGGCATGCGCTGGATGAAGGTGGTGAGCAAGGACAGAGGTCAGCGTCGCTATGGCGGCGAGCTGCGGTCATACTACAACTACGGCATCAACGGCAGCGGTGCTGTCGAGACTTACGCGCTGCGTCCAGGATGGCATGCGGGCAGTCTGCCGACGATGCGCCAGATAGGCAAAGGCCCGAACAAAAACTTGCGTGACAACCGCTTTGTGTGGGTTGAGGGAGAGGTCGCGGCTGATGTAGACTACCAGGGCGAGGCCGATGCCAATCCCGACAAGGACATCCCCGACCGCATACCCGAGGACGGGTATTACCTGAAGGC
>DEKO01000155.1:1833-7686 GCA_002353885.1 Porphyromonadaceae bacterium UBA2720 | reverse complement strand
TTGCAAATCCAGCAGAACCATGCTGAATAATTCGCTAACTCTCTGATTGTCAATCTTTACAATTTCATCGAACTCACGTTATTCTAGAATAATTTTCAATTCTCAATTCTCAATTCTCAATTAACACAAGGTGAAGGTACTGAAATTTGGAGGAACCAGTGTGGGCTCGGTCCAGAGCTTGCTGAATGTGAAACATATAGTCGAGAACCAGCGTGAGGCCGTCATTGTTGTTGTGTCGGCCTTGGGAGGAGTGACCAATCAACTGATTGAGATGACTCGTCTGGCTCAGTCGGGCAGTGATGATTATCTGCCCATGCTCGAGTTGGTCTCTGACCGGCATCGCCAAGTTATCGATGGAGTTGTGCCAAAAGCCATGCAAGGGCAGTGTCACGCTATCGTTGAGCAGTTTCTGGAGAACCTGCGTTCGTTCTATGGTACATTGGCGCTCAATCGCGAGTTGCCTCAGCTAGAGCAACAGCGACTGGCCGATGCCATCGTGTGCCATGGCGAGGTGATGTCTAGTGCTGTCGTGGCGTGCATGATTGAGGGAGCTGTGCCGCACTTCTCGCCCAATTTCATCAAGACCCGTGAACATGGAGACACTCATGTCCTGGATGCAGAGCTGACTGCTCAACTCATTGCACAGGAGTGGCTAGCGCCTGTCGAGGGCATCCATGTGGCACAGGGATTTATTGCCGATGATGCCGATGAGCATTTCAAGACCAACCTGGGCCGTGGCGGCAGTGACTACACCGCAGCGCTCATTGCTGCTGCTCTGCGGGCCGACAGCCTTGAGATTTGGACCGATGTCGACGGGTTCTACGATAAAGACCCGCGCAAGCATGCCGATGCGCAGTTGCTGCCCGAGATGACCTATGCTCAAGCGCAAGAATTGTGCGATGCGGGAGCCAAGGTTATCTATCCCCCCACGTTGAGCCCGGTGGCCGAACTGGGAATCCCTGTTTGGGTCAAGAATACCTTCAATCCCACCGCCACAGGCACGGTCATACGGGAGAGTTTATAGTTAAAAGTTAAAAGTTAATAGTTAAAAGTTTATAGTTCGGGTGCGATTGCCCCGCTTAATTGCGCATTGTGCATTTTGCATTGTGCATTGATCAAAATGCTGTACTATAATATAAAGACACCGAGCGAAGTCGTGCCTCTTGAGCAAGCCGTCATCGATGGCGTGAGCGAGGATGGTGGCTTGTATATGCCGCAGAGCATCGTCAGGCTGCCGCAGGCCTTTGTGCGCAACATGGGGCACATGACGCTGCACGAGATTGCCTATGCCATTGCCAACTTCGCCTTTCAAGGCGACATTGAGGCCAGCGTGTTGCGTGACATTGTTCAAGACACGCTCAACTTCGACATCCCGCTGCATCGAGTTGACGACAGCCACTATGTGCTTGAGTTGTTCCATGGACCGACTATGGCTTTCAAGGACGTGGGCGCGCGATTCATGGCACGATTGCTGCATTACTATCGCAGCCTGCATCACCAGTGGCCCACCATCCATGTGCTGGTGCCCACATCGGGCGACACGGGAGCGGCCGTGGCCAACAGCTTCGTCGGTGTGCCTGGCGTTCACATCCATGTGCTCTATCCGCATGAAGCGTTGAGCTATGTGCAAGAGGCGCAGTTTGCGACACTAGGCGATAACGTGACTGCTCTGGAGGTCAATGGATCGTTTGACGACTGCAAGCGGCTGGTCAACAAGGCGTTTGTCGATCCAGAACTGAATGAAGAGCTACACATGACCAGCGCTACCAGCATCAATGTGGCGCGCATCTTGCCGCAGACGTTCTACTACTTCTATGCCGTGGCCATGCTGGCGCGGCAAGGTGTGGATGTGAGCGAGGTGGTGTTTGCGGTGCCTAGCGCTAACTTGGGTAACCTGACCTCGGGCTTGATGGCACGTGCCATGGGCTTGCCGGTCAAGCGATTTGTCAGTGTCGAAAACGAGAACAACATCTTCTATAACTACATCAAGACCGGATATTTCATCGCCAAACCTTCGGTTGCCAGCATCGCGCCTGCGCTCGATGCCGGCAACCCCACCAACATGCCTCGTGTGATGGAGTTGTTGGGCAACTACAGCGAGATTCGGCGCATGATTCATGCCTACACCTACAACGATGAGATGATCATTGACACCATCCACGACACCGACCATCGACATGGTTATCTGCTCGACCCGCACAGCGCGTTTGCATGGCAGGGGTTATGCGACGATTTGCGCCCAGGAGAGGTGGGGGTGTCGCTGGCAACAGCCCATCCGGCCAAGTTTGCGACAACAGTCGAGCATGCCACAGGTCGCGAGTTGCCCATGCCGCCGCAATTGTTACACTTCCTGAAGGGTACCCGACAAGTGACCCCCATCAACAATGGGTACACCTCGTTCAAACGCTATCTCCTGCAGTATGCCAATGGATAACGACAAACTTTTCAACCTGAATGATGAGCAGCTGGTGCCTGTGCGTGGATCGCTGCTAGTGGCCAAGCCCACCGTCGAAGACCCGATCTTTCGGCGCAGTGTCGTGCTCATGATTGAGCATGACAAGCAAGGTAGCATGGGCTTGATGATCAGCAACTATCAGGGGTGGACACTCAAGCACCAGCTGGCTGATGTCGACTGTGAGCGTGGCATACCCGTCTTTCTGGGTGGTCCGGTGGGCATGGACCAGTTGTTCTATCTGCACACATTGGGGCCTGAAGTGATTCCTGATGCATTGTCGCTGGGTGGAGGATTATATCTGGGCGGTGATTTTGACGTGATGCAAGACTATCTGCGACACCGTCGACCCGACGACGGCATTGAGGGCTGCATCAAGTTCTGTCTGGGCTACAGTGGCTGGGAGGCCGGACAACTGCAGCAAGAGATTGACCGCCACGACTGGGCGGTAGTTGATGCATTGCCACTGGCCACCATCATGAGTGATCAGTGCGATAACATCTGGCACGAGGCGGTGGCGCAATTTGGCGACCGTTATCGTCTGTGGCTCAATTGGCCCATCGACCCCTCTTTCAACTGATTTGATACAATTGGGGACGGTTCTGTTTTGTATCACTTTTGCAAAAAATGATACAAAACAGAACCGTCCCCAGTTGTATCAAATGTCTTTAGGGCCTGTAGGCTAGCGCTGCACCCAGGGCGGTGCAGTACTCGGCATGCTCGGGGATGTGAAACCGCACGCCGTAGAGATCTTCCATGATGTCAAACACAATGCGGCATTGCGGCAGACGTGCCAGGTTGCCGATGCACACAAAGTCGGGAATTCCTCCATTGATTTGCGACAGCACTGCACATGAGCCTATGGTCTCGACCACCATGCAGATGAGGCCTAACGCGATGTCCTCGTGTGTGGCGTTGGCATTGCGCACCTTTCCGAAGAGCGATGCTGTGGCGTGCATGGGCAGTCCTTCCAAGTCGTTCTGGCTGATGTCGCGTATCTGCAGATTGATATTGGCGATGTTGCCTCGCGATGCCATCTCGACCACCTCTTGTATGTCACTTGTCCCAAGCATCAGGTGTGACAGGCCTCGTAATGTGCCGCCGCCCATCGAGATACCTCCGATGTGCTTGATGCCGTTCTCGTCGACACGCACCAGTGTGGTGCCTGTACCCATCGACACGACAATCAGCTGCTCAAGACCGCTGTCGAATCGTGCTCCCAGTCCGTCGGCCTGGAACTCGTCGACTTTGGTCGTGGGCAATCCGTAGATAGGTGTCTCAACACTCGAACTGCCCACCCCCGTGATCATCACGTGTTCGATGTCAGCCAGTGCGATGCCATTGTCGTAGATATATTTGCCAAATGCCCCAAAGAGCGAGGTGATGGGGTCGGCTGCTGTGATAAACAAGGGGTTGCACAGGCGCTTGCCGTCGCGCAGGCCCACAATCTTGGTGGTGCTACCGCCCACATCGATTCCGATAATCAGTCCCATTGTAGTTGTGAGTTACGTGTTAGGTGATGTGAATTCTAGGCCAGTGGCCTCTGAAAAATCGCCGTAAAATTATAGCTTTTTCGTGACATGGGAAAATAAGATGTGATATTTCACGTTTATTTGTATTGTGATTGATGTTACGATCATTATTGTCAACTATCGCGTAAAGTACTTTCTGGAGCAGACTTTACGTTCGGTGCAGGAGGCCATCGATGGTCTCCAAGCCGAGGTGTATGTCATCGACAACAACTCTGGTGACGACTCCATTGAACACTCTCGGCAATTGTTCCCTTGGGTCAAGTTTGTTGAGAACAAGAAGAATGTGGGTTTTGCCCGAGCCAATAATCAGGGCATTGTCGCCGCACAGGGCGAGTTCACGCTCATCCTTAACCCTGACACGGTCGTTACTCGCGACAGTGTCCACGAGCCCATCGCATGGATGCGTTCACATGCCGACTGTGGCGCTGTGGGAGTTCGCATGGTCGATGGCAATGGTGTGTTTTTGCCCGAGTCGAAGCGCGCCTTTCCCACCCCTTGGGTGTCGTTCTGCAAGATTTTCGGTCTGTCGCGTCTGTTTCCCAACTCGCCCATGTTTGCCAAGTATCACTTGCGCTACTTGAGCGACCGAGAGCCGCATCAGGTCGACATCTTGTCGGGTGCTTTCATGCTGTGCCGCACTCAGCTGCTACAGCAGGTGGGTGGCTTTGACGAGGACTTCTTCATGTACGGCGAGGACATTGACCTGAGTTACCGCATGGTCAAGGCTGGCAAGGCCAATTGGTTTCTTCCGGTTGAGATTATTCATTACAAGGGCGAGAGCACCAAGAAGGACTCGATGCGCTATGTGCGCGTGTTCTATGAGGCGATGCTCATCTTCTACCGCAAGCATTATCCGCGATATAGCTGGATTGGCTACCCCATTGTGCAACTGGGGGTGGCACTGCGTGCCTCGATGGCGATGCTCAAGCGCCTGCTCAAGCGCATCTTGCCCACCAAGAGCCCGCATCCGGCCAACAATGCGCCATGGGTTATCTTGAGTGACAACCGCGCGCGCGTGACCATGGCTACTGGACTGAATCACTTCAAGACCGCCATCCCCAAGGAGGGACCGGCGCAGGTGATGATTGATGACGCTACCTATAGTTATAGCGACATCGTCAACATCATCTCGACACATGCACGGCGTGGTGTGGAGTTCCACATCTTCTCGTCGGCCAACGAACTGATTATTTCACCCAAAATGAGCCAGTCATGACCCCGCTCATGAGCAATGACCATGTGCGACTGAGAGCACTGGAGCCCACCGACCTCGACTTGCTCTATGGCTGGGAGAATGACGCGTCGTTATGGGCCGCTACCGACACCATTGCCCCTTATGCTCGACACACCTTGTGGCAGTATCTCCAGGACTACACGGGCGACATCTACAAAACGCGGCAGCTGAGGCTGGTTGCTGAACAACTTGACTCCACCGCCATCGGCACCGTCGACTTCTTCAACTTCGACCCGCTGAACAACAGGGCTGAGCTAGGGCTGTTTATCGCCCCAGAGCATCGGGGCAAGGGTTATGGTCGTGAGGTGTTGCAGCTCATCAGTGCCTATGCCGAGCAGCACATCGGGCTGCGCCAGCTCTATGTCTACATCCGCACCGACAACGAGGCTTGCCTGCATCTGTTCCGAGACTTCGGCTTTGTCCAGGCTGGTGTGTTGCAAGCTTGGGTCAAGCGCGGCCGTCACTACTACGATGCCGCCTTACTGCAACTGATTTTCTGAGCCTTTTTAACTTTCTAAAAAAGTAGTTAAGTAGTTAAGAAGTCAAATGGAGTTAAGACGTCACCTTTTTAGTAGTAGAGAAGTAATGTAGTAAAGTAGTAGGGCCGTTACATTTTTTAGTAGTTAAGAAGTTAA
>DEKO01000155.1:1349-1671 GCA_002353885.1 Porphyromonadaceae bacterium UBA2720 | reverse complement strand
TAACCCCTAACCTTCAAGTTTTTTGAGTGCGCTTGTGTTCTTCAGGAACTTGAATTTCGTCTTTCTGTTTGAGACTTCGGATATAGGCTTCGCGATATCGGCGAAGTTTTTCTTTATGTGCTTTGGCCTTGCGGGCTTGTCGTGCCTCGAAGTCCTGCATCTGCTTGTCTATGTAGTTGTCAGCCACTATATGGTTTAGAGATAAAAGTTATAATTAAGAGTTGTTGTGGGTGAAGGTGTCGCTGAATAGGGTGCGGTTCTGTATCGACCGGCCCAGCGTCAGTTCGTCGGTGTACTCAATCTCGTTGCCCACACTCACGCC
>DEKO01000155.1:202-1339 GCA_002353885.1 Porphyromonadaceae bacterium UBA2720 | reverse complement strand
GTGATGCCCCGGGCAATGACGCTGATCTTCACGTCGGCATCGGCCAGTTTCCTGAAGATGTAGAAGTTGGTGGTGTCGCCCTCCATGGTCGCACTCAGTGCCAGGATGATCTCGTTGATGCCACCATGCTCGACGCGCTTGACCAGCGAGTCAATCTCGATGTCTTGCGGCCCGATGCCGTCCATGGGTGAGATGAGTCCTCCCAGCACATGATATAGCCCACGGTGCTGATGGGTGTTCTCGATGCTCATCACGTCCTTGACGTTCTCGACCACGCAGATGGTCGAGCTGTCACGGCTGGGATTGGCACAGATGGGGCAGATGTCGGTCTCGCTAATGTTGTGACACACTTGGCAGTAGCGAATCTCCCGCCGCAAGCGGATGACTGCCTCGCCGAATGCCGTGACATCGGGCTCGCTCTGCTTGAGCAAGTGCAGCACTAACCTGAGCGCGGTCTTGCGGCCGATGCCGGGTAATGAGGCGAAGTGGCTGACAGCCTGTTCGAGCAGTGATGATGCAAATTCTTGGTCCATATGAGTTTAGCATTTTCGGGCTTGCAAAGTTAGCTATTTTTTGCCAAATGGGCACTTGGGCCTATATTTTTTTGCAAGTTAAAAATGCCATTTGAACTTATTTCTCCTCGAGTTTGTCAAATACTAGAAATTTCGAAATCCGCCAATTGTCACTTTTTTGTAACTATGCACGCAATAAGTACTAAAATTCAAACAATCTATTCGATGAGAAAGTTTATTTTGCCCACATTTGCGGTACTGATGGCCATTGCGGACGTGTGGGCTACAAAGGTGCTCAAGTAAGACTTCAAACGGTAAAAACAATCGCTCAAAGCTGATGCTTGAGCTGGTACATAATCGCGCGACCCGATTCAGGGCCGCGCGATTGTGCAAATGTTGGCAAATCGGGAGGGCGTTGACAATATTTAAACAACCAGGTTTGGTCGGGTGACAGAAATCTACTACCTTTGCAGTCTGTTTTCGAGAGATAAATAATTTAACAACATAACACATTAAAATTTAGACAGAAATGGCATTTTTAACAAACGACAAGCTTGTCATCGTCGGTGCTGCCGGCATGATTGGTTCTAACATGGTTCAGACTGCCCTGATGATGGGTCTGACA
>DEKO01000155.1:0-122 GCA_002353885.1 Porphyromonadaceae bacterium UBA2720 | reverse complement strand
GAGGAAATGCGCCAGAGCGGCTTTGGTGATGTCAAGATCACCGCTACCACCGATGCTGCCGAGGCATTCACCAACGCCAAGTACATCATCAGCAGTGGCGGCGCTCCCCGCAAGGCTGGCAT
>DEKO01000077.1 GCA_002353885.1 Porphyromonadaceae bacterium UBA2720 | reverse complement strand
GTCCGCCTCGACAAAAGGTAATATTTTGCAGCCCCGCTCGGGGCGACAAGTTTCTAGGCAGGGGTGGAGCGATAGCGCAACCCCTGTGCAGGTGCCCACCCACACCCACCGAGCCCCGCTAGGGGCGGCAGAATGCAGTCTGGCAGTGCCGTCATTTAGAATTTGATGTGCTGGTATCAATCGAAGGAAATCTTTTCCTTCGTTTTCTTGGGTTTTGTCTCAGAGAAAAATGATTGCAAGCCACGCTGATAGGTGGGGGTGTTCTCGATGATGTCTAATTGCGGCTCGTCGTCGTTGGGGTCAAGTAGGATAATATCGTTCTCACCCTCCTCGTCTAAGTTGATGTCAAATCCTGAGGCCAAAATGGTGATTTTAACCTCCTCTCCCATATTGCGGTCATAGGTCCAACCGGTAATCTGGCTGTCCTCTTTGCGGAACTTGCGCTTGAAATCCTCCAGCTCGCGCACCTCGCGCGCCACCAGGGGATTCTCGGCGTCGGGGTTGCAATAGATGTTGATGAGCAGACGTGTGGCATCGTAAATGTTGCGATTGCGCAACAGCGGTGAGTCGAGAGCGGCGTTCAGCGCCTTGGTCACGCGATGTTCGCCCTCGCCGGTGCCCTCGCTGATGATGGCGGCCCGTGCTTCCTGCAGTGTTGATCTCACATCGTTGAAGTCGATGTTCCAGTAACCATCGATGCTGATGAGGTTGCTGATGGCGCAGGCAGCTTGTGCCAGCACATCATCGGCCAATGCAAAACATTTGCTCATGGGCAGGTCCTCAAAGTTTTCGACCAACCGCTGATTGTTGATGATAATCATCGCGTCGACGTGCTGCTGCATCTGACGGATACCTTCCAGGGCCATTTTCATCTTGTTTTGCCCTTCGAAGTTGAAGGGAGTATTAACGATGGCCACGGTCAGTAGACCCATGTCGTGGGCAAGACGGGCCACAACAGGTCCGGCACCTGTGCCAGTGCCTCCGCCCATACTCGCCGTGATGAATACCATCTTGGTGCCATCGTCAAGCATTGTCTCGATAGCTTCTTTGCATTGTTCGGCCGCATGTTTGGCAACTTCGGGTTTGCCACCGGCTCCACGGCCACCCATGACAATCTTCATGGGAATGGGTGACTGTCTGAGCGCCTGATTGTCGGTGTTAATCATCCCGAAGGTAACTCCTTTAACGTCTTGCTGGTACAGGTGGTTCACGGCATTGCCGCCACCGCCGCCCACGCCGATTACTTTGATGAGTTCGCGATTGTCTTGTGCTTCAGGGAAGATGAATCCAGAGTCTTGGTCTATAGTGTGTTCCATTATCCTAATAATATAAATGTGTCTTTAGAATATATCGTGTTTTGGGGCACAAAGTTAGTAGAAATTTCACAAAGTCTCATACTGTTTGGGTGAAAAATAGTAATTTTGCAGCGATTTATGGGCAAGTGCTTAATCATAACCACTACTAACGACCTGTTGCGACTGCAGTATGACAACATTGTCTATATCGCCAGCGACGGGAACTACTCGCAGTTCTTGTTGTCGGGTGGAGACATGCGCATGGTCACTGTGCAGCTGGGGCAGATCGAACGGCTGATTGAGCGGCAGTTGGGTGTCTTTGGGCGCTTGTTCATTCGCATCGGCAAGAGCCTGATTATCAATCGAGACTATATTTACTATATCAATATCAACCAGCAACGGCTCGAACTAAACGACAAGGTGAACCAGAAATACACGGTTCAAGCGTCGCGTGAAGCCCTGAAGCAGTTGAAATTTGTCATCGAGAAGGAAAATGAAGGAACTCAGCGACAATGAAATACGCATTATCGGTGCTCCACCGTTGGTGCCGCAACCTCCTCGGCCGCGTCGGCCACGTTGGTTGTGGTGGCTTGTAGCAGTCGGTGTGTTGCTGATTGTCATGCTATTGTGGTGGTGTGGCACCACCAGGAGCAGCGGGGCGACCGAAGAGGTATATTTTGACCGAAACACAGTCATCGACAGTGTCGATGGGCCAGCAGCAATAGCATCAGACCCCAGTGACACGCTGGTGGGCGTGACTCGATGCGACACGGTGGTCAATGACATTCCAATGGTCATCTACACCCCACACAACCTGCATGCATCACTCCACATGGGTGAACTGCACAAAAGCGCTGCCGACACTGTGCTGATGGCATTGCAGGCTGCCGACCTGCGTGCCGATAATATGCAGATTGTCAGTGCATTTGTTGTGCGTGGCGAACTCCTGGCTCGTGGAACGGCAAAGCAGGGATTCTGTGCCATTATCGGTGGGGATATCATGCTAGGTGTCGACGAAGCCACGCCTTACTTCGAGCGTGCTATTGCCGAAGGGGGGGACTTCTTCAGGCAGTATCCGCTGGTGGCTAACGGCAAGCTGGTCGAGAATCGGATTAAGAACAAGGCTCAACGGCGCGCGTTGGTTGCACTGGGCAACCGAGTGGTTGTCGCAGTGACATGCTCGCGCGAGTCGCTGCACGACTTTGCGCAGGCGTTGGTCGACATCGGTGCTGCGACGGCAATCAATCTGGTGGGCTCGCGCATGGTCACAGGGTGGATCAACCTGGGCGACTCCATCATCAGTGCCGACGCGACAGCACGTGCAGATGTGAAGGTGATGCCGGCTCAGGTCAACTACATCATCTGGACAAAATAACGGTTCATTCTTCATTTCATACAACCAAAGGTGCATTTGATACAAATGCACCTTTTTTATGCTGTCGTTGTCACGCAATGGCTGTAATTTTGCGATGTCAGTCACTGATGCCATGCCTGGCATGGGCCACTCACAAACCTTTCAGTCTCATAGACCAAAGCAACACACCGGCTTTCGGGCATATCGATGGCAAGGCGATCATGCCCGGAGGCTGCTTTTTTTGAGCAATTCTTTTCTACACACATTTTAATCGTTGATCATGAAAAAGATTTTACCTTTCTTGCTGATTGTCACAGTAATCACGACCTATGTGGCATGTATGCCAAAAAATGGCACCAAGACCGAAAATGCCGGGTTTGCCATCGAATATGAGCCTGACGACGGTCCCCTGAGCGAGCAAGATTTTTACCTCGACACTGCTGAGTGGTCTGGATCCACATTGCGTACTCTGGTCGACATCTGCAATGCTCATGCCGTCTTGCACAACGCCTGGAGCGACTTTGAGTGCTGGGTCCGCTTTAATACGCTCTCACCCGCCACCATCATGGCAGCCAGGCCCGAAGTCATTGCTGACCCAAAATTGCGCAGCGCTGTCAGGCGATATTTGCAGCTGTTGAGCGCACTCATCGACACCACAGCCGCCCCTGCTCGCCGCTATGGCACATTGTTTCAGGCAATAAGTGTGTATGATGCACTCGACTCGCTCATCGCTGAAAACTACAATGTGGACCGTTTTGTCTGGCTTGATGAAGAAACCTACTGGGAACAATATGACAAAAGGCGCATTGACAAAAACTATGACCAGATTGAACAGCAATTTGCAAGCAACGACAATCAGCTGATCATGAGGCTTGAACATGACTTTGCGCATGCTCGCAATATCGACAGCAAGTGCGTCATTGCGCTGGAACTGGCGCACGTCACCGACTTGACCGACGACGATGGTGTGAGTGTTGCTGCACCTTTATTGTTCCAATGCTTGCAGGCTGGCCAATACTCTATCTACCTGATGGAGGTGTGGTGCACCTGGCGAACCCTCGTGCAGCAGGCGCATGGCGCGTCAAAGGACTCTGACCTGCTCAACCAGTGCTTCAACAAAGCTAAGGTGGCATGCCTGCACACCATCTTGCGTGAAGTCGTGAGGACAGGTGGCGACAGGTTTGCCGTCAATGAGTTGCTGGTGATGAGCAGTGTCAGGAACGTGTGCCGGTATGGTGTGTTTCTGTATGGAAACCAGAACGTGGTGGATTATTGCAACATCTTTCCCGAGCGGTTTCCTGACGGCGACGATGAGGCCGCAGAATGTGCAGCACCAATGCTCAAACACCTCGATGAAATATAAAACATATTTAAAATAATGGCACGAATGTTGCACCATGAAGAAAAAAGTTGTACATTTGCAGATTAAAGTTCGACCATCGTTGGACTATGAAGAGAAAATTGGCCATATGGGTTGTGGTGATTGGGCTGGCAATGAGTAATTTAGCTGTTGCCCAGTTGCAGTGGCGCGAGACGCGAGACGTCCCGGGCCGCAGTCTTGTAGACCCTCGTCAGACCGATGGTGTGGAAATCTATGGCAGCAATGGTGTCATCACCATTCGCACCACACGGCGCATCACCGTCAGGGTGTTCACTATCCTGGGGCAGAATGTATCGACAGCGACGCTAAATCCCGGAACGGCCGAGCTGCGAATCGGATCGAGAGGAATCTTTATCGTTAAGATAGGCAACCTGACCCAAAAGGTGGCATTATAGAATAAGAAAACAAACAGATTAACCATTAAACATAAAATCTAAATCACAAATGGCAAACGAAACAATTGATTGGAGCAACCTTTCGTTCTCCTACATGAAAACTGACTACAATGTACGTTGCGCATTCCGTGACGGCAAGTGGGGTGAGATTGAGGTCTGCAGCGAAGAGACTGTCAACCTGCACATGGCCGCCAGCTGCTTGCACTATGGTCAAGAAATTTTTGAGGGCCTGAAGGCTTTCCGCGGTCAGGATGGCAAGGTCCGACTGTTCCGTGTCGATGAGAATGCCAAGCGCATGCAGAACAGTGCCAATGGTATCATGATGGAGCCCGTCCCCGTTGATCTGTTCGAGCAGATGTGCAAAAAGGTGATTGAACTCAATGCCCGTTTCATTCCTCCCTATGGCACCGGCAGCTCGCTGTATCTGCGTCCATTGGAGATTGGTATCGAGCCTCGCGTGGGTGTCAACCCTGCTACTGAGTACCTGTTCATCATCTTTGCCACGCCAGTGGGTCCCTATTTCAAGGGAGGTTTCCAGACGACCGATGTCGCCATCTATCGTGAGTTTGACCGTGCTGCTCCTCTGGGAACAGGTCGCTTGAAGGTGGGTGGAAACTACGCTTGTGGCATGCGTGCTACAGCCAAGGCCAAGGCTAATGGCTACTCAGCTGCCTTGTTCCTTGATCCCAAGGAGAAGAAGTATCTCGACGAGTGCGGCCCAGCCAACTTCTTCTGCATCAAGGATGGTGTTTATGTTACCCCGAAGAGCGGATCGATTCTGCCCTCGATCACCAA
>DEKO01000156.1:7770-7971 GCA_002353885.1 Porphyromonadaceae bacterium UBA2720 | reverse complement strand
AAGTAGGTCGAGTAACGCTCAGGTTCATCGACGGTGCTCAACACCAGCAGACCGCCGGCCTGGGCCATAGCCTCGACTTGCAGCACACCGGGCATCACAGGCTCGGTGGGAAAGTGCCCTTGGAAGAAGGGTTCGTTCGAGGTCACGTTCTTGACTGCCACCACATAGTCGCTGCCCATGTCGATCACCTTGTCAACTAGC
>DEKO01000156.1:0-7749 GCA_002353885.1 Porphyromonadaceae bacterium UBA2720 | reverse complement strand
ACTAGCTGCATCGGGAAGCGGTGAGGCAACATCTCACGAATCTTGTTGATGTCGTAAAGCGGAGCCGTATTGGGGTCGTAGGCTGGAACTTGGATGCTCTGCTTGCGCAATTCTTGACGGATGCGGCGGCTCAGCTGGGTGTTCAGCGAGTGGCCAGGCCGTGTGGCAACGATGCGACCCTTCAGCGGACGACCAATCAGGGCAAGATCTCCCAGCACGTCCAGAAGCTTGTGACGGGCGGGCTCGTTGCTGTAGGCCAGAGGTTTGTTGTTCAGGTAGCCCAGCTCGCTGGCGGGCTTGTGGGCTACGCCCATCGTGTCGGCCAGCTTGTCAAGGTCTTCCTGGCCCATGGGGGTGTCATAGATGACAATCGCATTGTCTAGGTCGCCACCCTTGATCAGGTTGCGCTCAAGCAGAGGCATCACCTCACGCACAAACACAAATGTGCGACAGGCGGCAATCTCATCTTTAAACTTGGACATATTGTCGAGCGAGGCAAACTGGTTGCTCAGCACCGATGATGGGAACTCAATCATCGTGTCGATCGAGAAGTCATCATCAGGTAGAACAATTAGCGACGAACCCGTCTCAGGGTCGACAACCTTGATGCGGTGCTTGACCACATAAAACTCTTTATCAGCATCTTGCTCGACATAGCCCACCTCATCAATCTTGTTGGCCCACTCGATGGCACTGCCGTCCAAGATGGGCAGCTCGGGAGCATTAACCTCAATCAGCACGTTATCGATGCCTGCGGCATAGAGAGCTGCTAACGCATGCTCGATGGTGCTCACGCGGGCTTCTTTGTTGATGCGTGAGGCTATCACTGTGCCGCGCTGCGTCTCGACCACGTTCTCGGCAACAGCCTCGATGCGAGGTTGCCCTTCCAGGTCAGTGCGCACAAACACATAGCCGCTATTCACCTCAGCGGGCTTGAAGATGGCGTCGATGTGAAGACCAGTATGCAGCCCTTTGCCACTGAGCGAGAATTCGCTCTGTAAAGTTCTCTGTTTCATTATAGTGTAGTGTGATTATTTTTCATTCTGCAGCCCATCAAGTGCCTTCTTCAGAGCGCGGATATCATCTGACATCTGTCCCAGACGTTTGAAATAGACATTCTGGCGGGCAAAGTCCAAAGCATTGATGGCGGGGCTGCCAAGCAAGCGCTTGCCATCGCCCACACTGTTGGGAACGCCGCTCTGTGCACCGATGCCGTTGTTGTCGCCCACAGTGATGTGGCCGGCAAAACCCACTTGACCGCCAATCATGTTGTTGCGCCCAATCTTAGTTGAACCGGCAATGCCCACCTGAGCTGCCATCACAGTGTTCTCGCCAATCTCGACATTGTGCGCCACTTGAATCAGATTGTCTAGTTTCACACCACGTTTGATAATCGTGGCGCCCATTGTGGCGCGGTCGATGGTAGTATTGGCACCAATCTCGACATCGTCCTCAAGAATAACGATACCGATTTGAGAAATCTTCTCAAACGTGCCATCCTCCTTCGGGGCAAAACCGAAGCCATCACTGCCTATCACTGTGCCGCTATGCACCGTGCAACGGTTACCTATCTGGCAACCATGGTAGACTTTGACGCCAGGATAGAGCGTCACGTCGTCGCCCAACGTCACGCCATCACCCACATACACCTGCGGATAAATCTTGACATTGTGGCCGACCTTCACACCCTTACCAATGTAGGCAAAAGCACCGACGTAGGTCTCTTCGGGCAGATGAACATCATCGCTCACATAGCAGGGCTGCTCCAGACCGCGACGTTGAGGAGCCATTTGGGCACTGACCATGTTCAGCAGGTCGGCAAGTGTCTGGTAGGGGTCATCAACGCGAATCAGTGTCGCTTGAATGGGATGCTCGGCTACAAAGTCATGACGCACCAGCACTGCACTGGCTTGAGNNTCCGCGTCCCACGTGGCTGCGCCATGAGCGGCCCTTAGGTGGCTTGGTGCGTTCATTGAATGTGTGCAGCAGCAGGGCAACGGCAATATAGGGGTTGTCCACGCGTATGAGGGTGGAATTCACAGGGTGCTCGGGCACAAAGTCTTTGCGCACAATGACTATCGAGGCTTGTTGTTCGTAGATGTAGTGCGTATACTTTGGGTTGGCCAGGAACGTCAGGCAACCTGCTGTTGCTTCCTCGATCTTGGCATAGTTATTTATGGTCACATTGGCGTCACCATCGACGGTGCCATGCACCATCTGAGCCAGTTGTTGAGCACTGATTTCCATTATTAGGGAGTCTGTTTTTTCTGATGATTTGCGAAATAATTTGCAAAGTTCGGCAAATTGCGTGATACCGACAACTTTAACTCCCTAAAATTTCCTAAAACGAACACGATTATGCACATTTGGCACCACCATGCAGCCAAAATGACCAATAATCTAGAGCTTTAGCACAAGCAAAATGATGATTTGCCAAATCGATGATAGCTATGCTACTCAATCCTGTCTTGAACCATTTGAAAGATAGCGTAAGCCTTGCTGTTGTAGGGCGAAGGTATGAAGGTGCCACCAACAAGTTCATCAATCTTCTGACCAATCAGCAGACAATCAGTCTCATACTCCAAGTTCCCATATTTGACACTCCATGGCGCAAGCGTGTAATTACGGATATAGTCTGAATTGCTGCAAGTCATGATTGTACCATCCTCAAAAACGAATTTTAGGCTGAATGTTTCAGTCGTAGTTGACCCCCAAGAACTTTTTCTCCCAGCTATGTCCCGCAGTTGATGTTGGTCAAGAGATTGCATGTTGTCCCCATCACGTGCATACTTGTCGTAATCTAGATTGTTGTATGCATCCTCTTGCATGAGCTTTCTCAATAGTTGTTTGAATTCATGCAGGTCGTTGTTGGTAATCAGTGTGTCGGTCAATGCAAATAGATGATTTCGGGACAAATCTATCATTTGCGAGAGTTGCTGAACAGATGAAGCCTCAATGCTAGTGTGAGGAATACTTGGCAGATTCATTGATTCTAGAACATTCTTCATTCCATAGATGGCTTCTTTCTTCCACTTAAACTCATTGCCTTCGAGTTTGAAGATAACATCACGCTCTGCTTGATGGAAACACCCAGTGCTTTTAATGCAGAATTGTATTGCTGTGACTGTCTTGTCGGCAAATAATTGCTGAGGCCAATGATAGGGCGTAACAGACAAGTTGTGAAGGTCTACGCAGTATAATTCTTTGCCTCTGGGCTTATAATGATAAAAGTACAAAAAATCGTCGTCAACAAAAGTCTCAGACTTAATCACATTCTTTCCACCCAATGATAGATAGCGATACCACATGCCACGATTGTCTTGCAGGTAAAGGTCATGATTGTCAACATAGATTGACTTGCCTTTGATGTCGATAGGACCGTGAGGTTTGGATCCATTAACAATATCGATTCTCTCATCGTTTCGTAACAGTTCATAGCATTTGACTCCATCGTGACCAATCTCATATAGGACTCCGTTCCTGCAAGCGTAAAGGGTGTTGCTAAAACATTGTAGCTGAGCGTCAACGGCCTCTTCGGGAATCGGATACTCGTCAACCAGTTGAAGTTGACTGTCTAGGCGGCGAATGATGTTATCTTTCATGGCCATGATGAGGTGATTGTCATCTGAGACTTCAAATTGAACGACACCTTTCAGCGGTTTCCACTCGATTTGTCGCGTCGATGTGAAATAAACCTTGTCATTCTGAGATACAACATAATAGTCACCTATGATTCTGACTTTATTGAATCTGGGTTGCTGGTGTTTATATCTCAATGAATAACATTTCTGATCCAATGGGGTGGCAATGCGCTCAAAGGTCTTGCAGTTGTCAGTAGTGACATATAGAATATTCCAACAGGTTCCTATAATTCCTGTTTTGTCGTCTTTGGTGAAATATACATCGGCCACACGTTGGTCGCATCCGGTATTAAGGTCTTTGGATTCTGAGTTTGAGAATAAAGGAGTTTTTGTCCATGATTTTCCGCAGTCGTCAGTGTAGTTCATACTCTGGTCGATTGAGCAATACCAGACCTTGCCGCGCCCGTTGCTATGCAGCGCATCGACATAGTTGCCAATCTGATTGCCAGATTGCTCAAATCTATTCCCATTATTTCGGACATAGATGATGATTCCTTTGTCGTCGCCAGAAATCAACGTGTCGTTGCCAGCCCAGCAGAGATGACTTTTGCGGCTGCGATACAACCTATTCGTTTTGTCCGGCTTGGCTGTCGCTTTTGCCCAGTCATTGCTGGGCGATGGGCTTACATACACTTCATCAGAGGCTAAAGCCATTTGGCCATTAGGCGCTTGCGCAAGTATGCAATCATACACGTTGATTCTTGCACGATAGTCGAGTTGTGCATGCATGAGCAGTGGCAGCAAAACAAAAGCTAATATGATAGTATGCTTCATCGTGAGATTATAATAATTATCAAGAGTGTAAAAAATGCTGATACCCGTCGTGATGAAACTATCTTGGAATTGATAGAACCTGGCTATATTTGTTGCCGGACTGCTTCTTCATGGATAGCATGCATCACAGCCGTGATAAATGCCTCGCTCATGCCCTCGGCCCTTGCTAGCTCGATGGCCTGGCGCAATACTGTATTGAAACGTGAGGTCTGAACTACTGGCACCTGATGACGCTGCTTGTAGTGACCGATCTCGCGCACGATGGACATTCGGCGGGCCAGCAGGCCCACCAGTTCACGGTCGCACTCGTCGATGCGTTGCCGCAGCTGCTCAAGCTCTTCGCTCGTCTCCTCACCATGACGCGGGTGCAGCTGCTCCAACATCTGAGCTAAAGCAGCTGGCGTCAGCTGCTGAGCGGCGTCGCTCAAGGCATCTTCAGGATTGCAATGCGACTCGATAAACAGCCCGTCGAAACCCATCGTCAATGCCTGACGCGATAGTTCGCCCACCAGCTCGCGGCGCCCGCTCATGTGCGACGGGTCACACAAGATGCACAGCTCGGGATAGCGTTGCTTCAACTCGATGGCGATATCCCAGCGTGGTGAGTTGCGGTAGTGCTCGTGAGTCGTCGAGGGAGTGAAGCCACGATGGATGGCGCCAATGTGCTTCACACCGGCTGCAGCTAAGCGCTGCATTGCACCAATCCACAATTCCAAGTCGGGGTTCATCGGGTTCTTCACCAGAACAGGGACGGCATGACCTTGCAGTGCGTCGGCAATCTGCTGGACAGCAAACGGATTGGAGGTTGTGCGGGCGCCAATCCACAAGATGTCGATACCGGCTTCCAAAGCCTGCGACACATGCTCGGCTGTCGCCACTTCTGTAGACACCAGCATACTCGTCTCGTGCTTGACGTGCTGCAGCCATGCCAGTCCCTGAGCGCCGACGCCTTCAAATCCTCCGGGATGTGTGCGAGGTTTCCATAGCCCGGCACGGAACACCTTGATGCCCAACTTGGCCAGGGCAAGTGCTGTCTTGACCACCTGCCCCTCGCTCTCGGCACTGCAAGGCCCTGCTACCAAAACCGGACCTGCGCCATACAAGCCTCTCAGCAACTCTCTCATCTCATGTTGGTGCTAATCTATGGAAATTCGATTGTTCGAATGCTTGTTTGTTCGAGTAATCGAGCATTCGAACAATCGATAAAATCGCGTAAAGTAAGCTCGTGCGCTACTTGATCAGGTTGCCCAGGATGTCGCGCGTGATGGTGCGCGTGGCGGCCTGTGTCGCACTCTTGGCAATCTTGCTGCCAGCGCTCGTCTTGCTCTTGGTCTTCTTGCCGCTGATGCTGTCGCTCACCTTTGTGCCGATGATGGTGGCTATCGCCGCCGTCACGGCTGTCACGATGGCCTTGAGAATGCGGCTCATTAAACCGGGTTTTTCCTTGCCTTTCTTCTTGGCTTTTTCTTTCTCCTCGGCGGCTTCGGCAGCCTCTTTTTCTTCCTCCTCCTTGACCTTCATCAGCATCTCAAAGGCCGACTCGCGGTCATCCACCTTGTCATATTTGCCGGCAAGGCGCGACTGGCGCATGATGTCGCTGCGCTGCCCCTCGCTGATGGCACCAATTTGGCTCAGCGGGAACAATATCTTGGCGCGCTCAACGATGCTTGGAGCACCTTTCTCGTCAAGGAACGAAACGAGGGCTTCGCCGGTCTCCAGGTTCATGATGGCGTCGCTGGTGTCAAAGTTGGGGTTGGCGCGGAAGGTGTCGGCGGCGGTCTTCACAGCTTTCTGGTCCTTGGGGGTGTAGGCGCGCAGAGCGTGCTGCACACGGTTGCCCAGCTGACCCAGGATGTTCACGGGGATGTCGGTGGGGCTTTGAGTCACAAAATAGATGCCCACCCCCTTACTGCGAATCAGTCGAATCACCTGCTCAATTTTGTCGGTCATCGCCTTGCTCGTGTCCTCAAACAGCATGTGAGCCTCGTCGAAGAAGAACACCAGTTTGGGCTTGTCCAGGTCGCCCACCTCGGGCAGNNCGGATTACCTGCTCTATCTTGTCGAGCAGTGCCTTCGAGGTGTCGGCGAAGAGCATGTGCGCCTCGTCGAAGAAGAAGACGAGCTTGGGTTGTGGCAGGTCGCCCACCTCGGGCAGGGTGGAGTAGAGCTCCGACATCAGCCACAGCAAGAAGGTACTGTAAAGTTTGGGCTTGAGCATCAGCTTGTCGGCGGCCAGCACATTCATGATGCCCTTGGGACCGTCGCATTGCAGCAAGTCCATGATATCGAATGCCGGACGGCCAAAGAAGGTGTTGCCCCCCTGGTCCTCCAGTCGCAGGATTGCACGCTGAATGGCACCCACGGTAGCGGCTGCGATGTTGCCGTATTGTGTTGCATAATCTTTGGCATGCTTACTGATGTAGTCGAGCAGCGAGCGCAGGTCTTTCAGGTCATCGAGCAGCCAACCATTGTCGTCGGCAATGCGGAACGCGATGGTCAGCACGCCCGACTGCGTCTCGTTCAGCTCAAACAGGCGCGACAGCAGCTCGGGACCCATCTGCGACACAGTGGCACGCATCGGATGGCCCTGCTCGCCGAACACGTCGAAGAAACGCACCGGACACGACTGGAACTGCGGGTCGGTCAACCCGAACTCGGGCAGGCGCTTCTCGATGAAACCGCTCATCTTGCCCGGCTGGCTGATGCCACTCACGTCGCCCTTCATGTCGGCCATGAAGCACGGCACACCTATCTGGCAGAACGTCTCGGCCAGCACCTGCAGCGTCACCGTCTTGCCCGTGC
Source organism: Porphyromonadaceae bacterium UBA2720 (assembly GCA_002353885.1). Classification (GTDB taxonomy): domain Bacteria; phylum Bacteroidota; class Bacteroidia; order Bacteroidales; family Muribaculaceae; genus Sodaliphilus. The sequence continues at coordinate 532 of DEKO01000156.1, read as the reverse complement.
CTGTCGCGCCAGCTACCAGACCATGACGGTTGGCCATCTTACTCACTATGCTTATCGGCCCGCTGGGACCATGGGCGATATAAAGCCCTCTCTCTTCGCTATACATATTCGTTTGTTATTTTAATTGCGCAAAGATAGGCATTTTTTTTGAAAATTAGTGCAAATTGAGCGAAAACAAAATGAAAGACAACGTTTTTCATTCTTTTTGCCGAAATGCCGCCTAATTTATCTAAAAAACGCTCATTTTGGCATTAATTCCCGCCGCCATTCAATCAATTTTGGCTTTATACTTAGGGATATTCAGTCAAAGTTGACTTTATTCCTCAATGGCGGCCTGCGCTACGGCTAACAGATGTTGATCATCAACGAGTTATAGAGTTTCTGTAAACTACAGGCGACTCTTAGCGACACATTCTGCACGTTTTTACATGCTCATGGCAACGATAAACGTGTTTTTACGGCAGAAAATCTTTTCTATGTCATATTCATGTATCCTGCTAAATTGGAATTTACTTTTTCCTTTTTTTACGCC
>DEKO01000154.1 GCA_002353885.1 Porphyromonadaceae bacterium UBA2720 | reverse complement strand
TCCCCCTCTTCAGGGGGGACCGAGGGGGGCTTCACAGGGGGTTAGGGGGACTCCACAGGCGGGCCGACAGGCCCAAAAGGCGGCCGAAGGCATCAGACTTTAGTCGTTAGTCACCGTAGTGACGTGACGCGGCCCGGCTCGTGAACAGCCTGGCTGTTTGCTAAAGTCTAATGCCTAAAGCCTAAATCCTTACAATCTGAATCAGCGCACGATGAGTTTGCGGCTAGAGCCATCGCTCATGCGCACAATCACCACGCCTGTCTGGCCGGCGCTCACGCGCTGACCATTGATGCTATAGCGAGCCACCTCAGTTGCACCATTGGCATCAATGCCCTCAATGGCGGTGGTACCGGGAACGTTCTCGCCATAATACTCGATGACGATGGCCTCATCGTTGGTCACGTCACCAGCCTGAATGGCACCAGCGGGGATAACCAGATAATAAGTGATGTCGCGGGCAAAGAAGTAGTCGGTGTAGCCGTCATAGTCCGAGCCCCACAGCGTCACGCTCATCTTGTCGCTGCTCAGGTTGGCCATCCACTGGTCCATCGGGTCGATGACAAAGCCAGTGACGGGATCGCTCTCGTGCAACTCGACGTTGGTAGGATCAACGCTGGTCAGCGCCTGGTTGAAGGTGAGGGTGAAGGTCATGTTGACCATCGAGCTGTACTGCTTGGGCAGTACTGTGTTGGGCTCGGGATCACCACCGACAACCATCAGCGGCTCGGCGGGCTGGGGAGCGTTCATGCCATAGTATTCGACCACAATCTCGTCTTCGGTGAGCACACCTGCAGGCACCACCAGATAGTAGTTGGCGTCGTCGCAGGCAAACGAGCAGGTGAAGCCGTCATAGTCGGCACCCCACAGAGTAACGGTCTTGCCACCATTGCTGGTAGTGGCGTTCCACTGGTCGTCGGGAGCAATCTCGGTGCCAGTGGCAGGGTCGTCCTTCATCAGCTTGACACTGGTAGCATCACCCACGGTGACGGCCTGGTCGAAGTTGAAGGTGAATGACATCGATGCCCAGTTGCTGTAAGTCTTGGGCAGCACGGTGTTGGCAGCGGGCTCAACGCTGTAGGTCTGAGCCATTGCGGCCAGGCCCATGGTTGCCAATGCAACCATTGAGAGTAGATGTTTCTTCATTGTTGTTTGGTTGTTTATTTGATGATTAATTTAACTTCCTAAAGCAGCTTCCGATCAGTAGCTAAGGAGTTAAGGTAGTTAAGGAGTTAAGACGATTGTCTTACGTTCGGTAGTTCTACGCTCTTATCTCGCTAGTTCACGCGGCACGCCGCGTCACTACAGCCACAACATTGTGACGTCTTAACTCCATTTAACTACTTAACTCCTTAACTACATCAGAAACTTATTACTACTTGCCCAGCATCATGTCGATGATGGCGTTGACATCGGCGATGTCGACCTGGCCGTCACCGGTCACGTCGGCTGCGTCGCTCTGCTCGGCCTTGCCCAGCATCATGTCAATCACTGCATTGACGTCGGCAATGTCGACCTGGCCGTCACCGGTCACGTCGCCCGGCAGCTGTGGAGCATCGCCCTGAGCATAGTTGAACTTGATGAAGATGTGCTCGTTCTCCTCGCCGGCGGCGTTCTTGACCATACCGGCGGGCAGCGAGAAGTAGTAGGTATCGTCGGCATCGGCACGCATCTGGCAGGTGAAGCCGTCCAGGTCGGCACCAAACAGGGTGAGTGTCTTGTGGTCGTCTCTCAGTGTGGCCACCCACTTGTCGTCGGGCTGGATGTCGCCGGCGTTGTACAGATAGTTGGTGCGGATGTGAACCAGCGGGTTCTCCTGCAGCAGCTCGACGGCCTCGTCAAAGGTCACAGTCACCGTCATGGGCACAAAGCCATTGGGGGTGACAATGGTGTCGCCATCGGCTGGATCGGTTCCCACATGCTTGAGTGTGCCGAAGTCCTCGCTCTCGACAACAGTCAGATAGTAGCCCCAGTCAGCGGCCTCATAGGCGGCCTTGGCGCCCTTGGGCACAACCACTGTGGTCTCGGCGTTGTAGAACGGGTTGTCATAGTCCTCATAGTAGTCCATGATCTCGGGAGCACGAGAACCCAAAGCATAGAACTTGACGTTGCTGCAGTTCATGAACGCGTGGTTGTAGATTTGCAGGATGCTCGATGGCAGCACGACCTTGGTCAGCTGGGTGCAACCGGCAAATTGGCCATCCTGGATGTAGGGAGCGTTCTCGGGCAGAACGACCTCGGTCAGCTGAGTGGCTGCAAAGGCCTGCTCGCCGAAATAGACGATTTCGTTCGGAAGGTTGATGTTGGCAAGAGCCGACTGGCAGAAGGCGTAGTCGCCCACAGCACGCATGCTCTCGGGCAGCGTGACAGTGGCCACCTCCGAGCCCCAGAAGGCACCACCATAGATGCCCATCGTACCCTCGGGAATAGCATACTCGGTCAGGCCCTTCATGGGCACGGCATAGAGTATGGTGCCGTCCTTGTCATAGAGCACGCCATCGACGAGCTTGTAGTAGGGGTTGGCCTCGTCCAGGTTGATGGTGGTGATGGCCGTCTTGGCCATGAAGCTCTCGCCCAGTTCCTCGACACCCGCACCGATGCTGATGCTCTCCATCTTGGTGTTGCCCAAGAAGCACTCTGTGCCGATGTGGGTCAGCGTCGACGGAAGAGCCATGCCCTTGAGCTCGGTGCAGCCGTTGAAGGCGCCGTCGCCCAGATACTTCAGACCCTCGTGCAGCGTGACGGTCTCGAGCTTGTTGCAGAAGAGGAATGCTGTGCCATAGATCGAGTCGACGCTGGCAGGGATGTCGAGCGTGGTGACAGGCACCTTGTAGAACGAGCTCTTGCCGATGGTCTTCAGACCCTCGTGCAGCGTGACTTGCGTCAGGCTGGTAGCGCCGAAGAACACGTTCTGCTCGATGGTGCGCACGGTCGACGGCACATCGATCGATGTCAGGTTCTTACAAGCCAGCGAATAGTTGCCGATGACCTCCAGTCCCTCGTTGAGCGTTATGCTCACCAGGTCGGCGCCGTTGAAGGCGTTGTACTTGATGACCTTGACGCTCGACGGGATGACTGCACTCGTGATCTTGGACCAACGGAATGCCGACTCACCGATGGCAGTCACGTCGTAGGTCGTGCCCTCGTTCTCGACAGTGCTCGGCACGTCGATGCTCATCACATCGCTGCTGGCGGCCCCAGCCACCTCGACGGTATTAGTGCCGGTGACAGTGTACTTCAGGTCACCCACGGTAAATGTCGACTGTGCGGCAGCACTCAAGCCTGCCAACACAGCAAAAGCAAGTAAAATTTTCTTCATAATGTGTGATAAAGGTTGGTTTATTTGGTTTATTTGACTACAAAACTACTAACAATCGATAAAATAGCCATATTAGTTAATAATTTTTCAATGAATAATGGTCATTTTAAACTTAAATTAAAATTTCTTCCCATTTGGTTGCACGCTTGCACGATTTTTGCTACCTTTGTGGGGCAGATAAAAACCGCCAGTCCTCTGTGGTCTCCCGCAGACGGCACAGGGGTTCCGTCGCTACACGGTCAGGCTGTTTGCAAACAACTAACCAACAAAAAATAAAGACAATGAACGAGAACAACTATCCTCAACCCCCAGTGACCAATCCGCAAGGACAACCGGCACAACAACCGCAGTATCAACAACCTGGTTACCCACAGCAGCCCTATCAGCAACCAGGATACGTCCAAGTGCCCCACGGGGTGCCAGTGGTCAAACCGCAGATGGGATTTGTCGAAGCGTGCAAGACCTGCTTCATCGACAAGTATTGCTGCTTCACCGGCCGAGCGCGACGCAGCGAGTACTGGTGGTATATGCTGGGTGTATTTATCATCCAGACCATCCTCTCGGCGGTGACACTACCATTCCTATTGAAGACCATGATTGAGACCAACGACCCGATGGCCATCTACACATCTCCCATCTACTGGGTGATGTGCGCCTTTTCGCTCGTCTTCCTCTTGCCATCGCTGGGAGCGATGGTGCGTCGCCTGCACGACACGGGCCGCAGCGGGCACTGGCTATGGCTCTACTTCATCTGCATCATACCCATTGTTGGAGCCATCGTGCTGCTGGTCTTCGCCGTCATCCTGATTGTGTGGACCACGCAGGACAGCGACCCACGACCCAACAAGTACGGGCCATCGCCAAAATACAATTAATCTTTTAGACGTTAAATCGAATGCTCGAATGTTCGAACGCTCGAATGTTCGAGAACTCGAAAACTCGCAACTTTTATGCCCCGGTCCAAGCTTTTGACAATCAGCCACTGGCTGCTCGCGGTCACCGCCTTGCTGCTCGCATCATGCGGCCGCGACCACACGGTCGAGCAACCTGTGCCCAGCGTCTACTACTGGCGCACCACGCTCACGCTCGACTCGACCGAGCGCGCGTTCATGGCACGCCACGAGGTGGGCAGGATGTATGTGCGCTACTTCGACGTGGTGATGCGCGATGGCCGGCCCATGCCTAATGCCACGCTGCAGTTTGTCGACACAGTGCCACAGGGCATCGAGGTGGTGCCCACCGTGTTCGTCGTTGAGAACTGCCTGCGGCACAACCTCGACAGTGTGGCCGGCCTGCTGGTGGACCGCGTCGTGCAGATGAGCCAGACCAACGACCTGCCCGCGCCACGCGAGCTGCAGATTGACTGCGACTGGACGCAGAACTCACAGGACCTCTACTTCGCCTTCCTCAACACCATCAGGCCACTGCTCAAGGCACGGGGCATGCGACTGTCGGCCACCATCAGACTGCACCAGCTGGCCATGGAGCCACCGCCCGTCGATGAGGGCACGCTCATGGTCTACAACACCGGCGATGCCAGCCGCAGCGGCGACCACAACCCCATCCTCGACTACCGCGACGTGGAGCCCTACCTGCCCTATGTCAAGGACTATGACCTGCCCCTGTGCGCAGCCTACCCCATCTTCGGGTGGCAACTGCTGTTCAGCGGCCAGGAGTTCAAGGCCATCTTGCGCGACATCAACCTGCAAGACACCACCCTATTCAAGCCTCTGAAGGGCAATGAGTGGCTGGTGCTGCAGAGCCGTGACAACCCTGTGCTGAGCGACGCCGGCGACCAGTCGGCATGGATGAGTGCAGGCGACCATGTGCGGCAGTGGCAACCCTCGGCCCGGGAGGTCGAGCGTGTCGCTCGCGCCCTGGGCCAACGCCGCCCCGGCATCAACGGCCAAGTCATCATTTATCACCTAGACACCAAATACTTGAACCAATATAAAGACCAATTCTATGAGACGATTTATCATCTTTAGTGCACTGGTGGTCACAGGTGTGGCCGCTGCGCTGGCGTGCGGGCCGTGGATGCGCCCCAACTACTACATGTTCAGTGTCTACAACCGCAACCAGATAGGCGAGACCTACACCAAAGGCATGCTCGACTACTGGCAGGACTACTGCACAGAAGCCTCAATTTCGCCCTACGACATCTCGCAACTGGCTTGGGTGTCGCCACAAATCGACGACTTCGAGAAGAGCGACAACCAGCTTATCAAGGCCGCCATCGCCAAGGGCGACACCGAGATGCAGCAATACCTGCAACTGCTGTGCAGCTATCTGCAGGTGTCAGAGCAGGTCAAGGGCGACACGTGGTCCTATCCCACCAAGCATGAACTGGCTGACCGCAACAACATAATGAACTATATCTACAACCGCGCACGCAGCTATGGCGGCAACCGCCTGCAGGCGCAATACGACCTGCTGGCCATGCGCGCGCTGATGATCAAGAAGGACTATGCAGGCATCATCCAGTGGTGGAAAACGCGTGTGAGCAAGGCCAAAGCCAGCGTGTTCCGTGACATGGCCGAGGGTATCTATGCCCACGCGCTGCTCAAGACCGGCAAGCAGCGTGAGGCGTGCGAGATTTATGCCAAACTGGGCGACATGCGGTCCATCAAGTGGATGATGCAAGACAAGCGCAACCTGCAGGGCATCAAGGACGAGTATCGCGCCAACCCCAACTCGCCCACACTCGTGTTCCTGGTGCAGGACTATGTCAACAATGCGCAGAGCACCCTCGAGAGCCTGCGCAGTGGCGAGGCTTCGCTGGCCTCCGGTGTCACCTACGACGGCTTTGAGGCCGAGGTCAGACAGATGCGGCAGGCAGCGGCCGGACTGCGCGACTTCATCCCCTTTGCGCAGCAGGTGGTCAAGGAAAAGAAGACTCAGGTGCCGGCACTGTGGATGAGTGCGGCTGGACACCTCGAGGCACTGCTGGGCAACAACGCTGGCGGCATCAAGCTGCTGGACCAGGCCATGAAGCTCAAGGGAACCGAGCGCATGATCGACAACGCGCGTGTGTGCCGCATGATGGCCACCGTGCCCGGCGCGCAGCCCACACAACAATATCTCGACTACCTCAAGGGCGAGCTCGAGTGGCTCACCTACGCCGAGGGCAACGAGTATGACAACCAGGCATGGCAATATGGGCTCAACGGCGAGAACCACTACAGCGAAATGATTGTCAATCTCTGCTACGACTATCTGGGCCCAAAGTTCATCGAGCAGGGCAACGCCAATCTGGGGCTGGCCTTGATGAGCTGGTGCGACAGCCACGAACGCGACTTCTTTGCCGACCGCGAGGCAGCCGCCTACACCATGAGCCGCGACTGCTACTGGGCCATCGACAATCTCACCGCCGACCAGATGATCAGCTTCCAGCGCTATATGGCCAGCCAGCCCAACAGCGCGCTGGAGCAATATCTGCGCAGCCAGATGGGACCGAACATGTTCGGCGACAACTACTTCAACGACAAGATTGGCACCAAGCTGCTGCGCGAGGGACGCTTTGACGAGGCCATACCCTGGCTCGAGAAGGTCGACACTCGCTACCTGAGCTCGCTCAAGATCAGTGCCTACATGGCCTGGCGCGACTACAAGAGGCCCCGCTGGTTCGGCAACCAGACCCTGGTCACCATCAACGAGGAGCCCACACAGGTCAAGACCAACCAGAAGCTTGACTTTGCCCGCGACATGGTCCAAGCCATCGCACGGGTTGGCACCACCACAGGCAACAACCGGGCACAAGCCAAGTATGACCTGGCAACCATGTATTTCCAGGCCAGCTGCAAGGGCAACTGCTGGTACCTCACCCGATATGCCAACAGTGTCAATGACGAGCCGCTGGACTATCCCGACGAGAAAGACTTCGTGGGCGAGGCTGTGCGCCTGCTCGACGAGGCGGCAGCCGAGGCCACGACATTCGACCTGCGCCAGCAGTGCATCTATGCCAGCGCATACGTTCCCTGGGGAGAGCCATTCATCACCTACACCTACGACAGCGACTACAACCAGGTCCCGCACTACAACACCGACACCCACGAGTACCGCGCCATGTCGGCACTGGCCGACTTCTATCGTGCCAACTCGGGCAAGTGCAGTACCTACGTCAGCCGTTGCAACACCTTGCGCAAGTTCATCGACTAGCAGGGACTAGTTCGACACAACCACGTGAACACACCGCCTTCGGGACGCGCCATGGCGCGTCCCGAAGTCAATTGTGACAGATTGCAAATCCGCAACCCCATGCGGCGCGA
>DEKO01000073.1 GCA_002353885.1 Porphyromonadaceae bacterium UBA2720 | reverse complement strand
GGTGCAGCCAAATTTATCTAAAAAGTTTTCAGTAATCGGTCATTAGGGGGCAGTTTTCAGCGATTGAGGGGTGTTTTTTGCGAGACGGTGTCCCACTAAAGGCCGACAAGTGGCAGAAAATTTGTACCTTTGGCTATGACGAAGGTACTCCCGCTCGGAAATGCTCAAATCAATTTGACTTGTGACCAATTTTGTCGCGACTCAGCAAAGAAATGCAAGCACTTCTTTGCATTCGCTACTCCAAAATTTGGCATTTCGCTCGCTTAATCGTACCTTTGCGACATGATGACCGACAAACAACAACAAGAACTGGAGAAGATGATGAGTGGCGACCTCTATGATGCCACCAACAACACTACCCTGCTCGACCTGCTCACACAGACGCAGGAGATGTGCCACGATTACAACCTCTTGCGCCCGTCGCAGACCGCTGAGCGCGACGCGCTGATGCGCCGCATCCTGGGCAAGACGGGCCAGCGTTTCAAGATTATTTCGCCATTCTTCTGCGACTATGGGTTCAACATCGAGGTGGGCGAAAACTTTTTTGCCAATACTAACCTGGTGATTCTGGACGAGGCGCGGGTGACCTTTGGCGACAATGTGTTCATTGCGCCCAACTGCGCGTTCTACACCGCGGGGCACCCGCTGGACGTGGCCCAGCGCAACGCCGGGCTAGAGTACTCGTTGCCCATCCGTGTGGGCAACAATGTGTGGATAGGCGGCAACGTGTGCGTCATGCCGGGCGTGACCATCGGCGACAACACCGTCATCGGTGCCGGCTCGGTGGTGGTGCACGACATCCCCGCTGGCGTGCTGGCCGCCGGCAACCCCTGCCGCGTCATCCGCCAGCTAGACGAGAAGTGAGCCATGTCCACAGGTTGCTGCGAGATAATAACACACTGAAAAAAAATTCTGTGTGTTCAGTGTTTTCTGTGTTTATTCGCTGCCAGGCTGAATTTTGCACACAGATTAATCAGATTCCCGACTCACCATATTGTGGCACTGACTTTAAACTTTTAACTATAAATTCATTCCGGCTGGCTGTGGTCAGCGGAAAAGGTTCATCAGGCGGTAGAGGATGTTGCGGCGCTGGTAGTTGTCGCTGGCGCGGGTGGCGGCACGGCGGCGCGCCTCCTGATAGTCCCATCGCGGCTCGGGCACGGCAGGCTCCACTTCGCGCAGGGCGCGAGGCATGGGCACATCGGGAGCAATGGTGCGCACCACGTCGATCACCGTGCGCGCCACACGTTCGGGCGTGGTCAATGCCTGCTGCTCGCTGAAGCGCAGCACCACCCACCCGGCCTCGGTGACCAGCCGGTTGCGCTCGTCGTCGCGCCCCATGGCGTGTGTGGGGATGCGCTGAGCAAAGGTGTAAGGCTCATCGACCTCGATGTCGATGAAGATGCCGCGTGCCTCGTCGATATATGCCAGGTCGGGCTCATAGCGATGCCCGGGCACATGCAGCGCAGTGCTGTCGTAGAAGTTCTTCAGGCGATGCCGCAGCATCCAGAAACTCAGCCACGACTCGCTCAAGCCGCGCTTGCAGTTCTTGCCCCGCCGTGGCAGGGCAATTGGCGCACCCCGGCGTGGTGCCAGCAGCTGCGGATAGCACTGCTGGTCGCCGTCGGCCAGGTCGTAGGCCACCGCCTGTCCCCCACCCCGCAGCCTCGGGAAACCGAGCATCGACTTGCCCTGCCGCGCTAACGTATGCCACAGTAATCTTATCATTCCAGTCTCTTAACGTGAATTTAGCGTTTTGAAACGCATGACAAAAGCTTTCTGATTATCCAATCTGAAACTCCACTCGGGTGTAGCTAAATATGAGTAATCATCTATTTCTGGTTCCGAACCAATGCAGTTCCAGATTTCTTCACAGCCATGCCGTCCTTGCAGTATCTCTATCTCTTGTGCAGGCATGTAGCTTTGAGCCAGCAGGAGAAACTCTCGTGCCTTGTCGACAACAATCACGGCGTGCCCTGGCGAGCCTGGCTGGATGATGACATCACCGATTTCTAATCCATGTCTCACCACCTCCATGTCCTTGGGCAATGAGGCTGTTCCGGCGTAGGCGAACACCACAAGCAGATATTGGCGGAAGGTGCTGTAGCTGTAATCCTCCTCGTTGTTGAGCCGATACCATGATGCCTGGGTGCGGCCGGCGTTGATGCGGATGCGCTCGCCATGCGCCCAGCGGTCGTAGTCGGCCAGGAATCCGCTCACAAAGTGGAATTTGATTTTGTCGTATTGCTTGCTGTGCCACAGATACTCGGCGTAGAGGCGGATACAGGCATCGGCACACTGCTGCAGGTCAACACTGTCGATGTCCATGTCCACAACACGGAATGTGCTTCTCTTGTTCGCCTTCTCGCTGCCGTCATACAGATGCGTGGGATAGTCCTCGGGCTTCAGCGGCAGATTGCGCAGATACTCGGCAAACGAGCCCGGCTCGACCGAGTCGCGCTTGATGTGCTTGAGAGGCACAGGAATGTCACCCACACGCTTGATGATCACACTGTCACCTCCTGGCAAATGTGAAGTGTAGCACTTCACACTGTCGATTGTGTCGATTGACGACTCTGTTTTTGTGGCCAGGTTGCATCCTGCACACAGCAACAGGAGTGCAACGCTTGTTGTCAGAATCTTTTTCATCTACTATTTTTTATAATGTATCGGACGAGTCATAAAGTAACCGTAGATTCCATAACAGTCGGATAGTGTCTATTGCCATAATAAGAATCTAGTTGTCATCGTGACTGATTACCAAGTTTTTTCATGGCATCATTCAGCGTGGGGATAGCTTCTGTACAACCCAACTCAACAGCCTTGGTCAACCATTCAATGCCTTTAGACACGTCACACTCAACCCCCACCCCATGGAGATAACAGTTCCCAATCGTACGCATCGAGTCAGGGTTGCCCATCTCGGCACCTCGTTGCCACAATTCCACAGCCTTCTCGACATCTTGCTCCACACCCCGAGCGTAATAATAAGAGTTTCCCAGATTGTGTACCGCCTCACGGTTGCCCATTTCCGCTCCCTTGCTCAGATACATATTGCCCTCATCAAACTGTCCCATATTAATAAGAGCCATTCCTAAGAAGTTGAACGCTTCAGGTTGACCCTGCTCGGCCGACAATCGAAACAACTTTACAGCCTGCTGTTGATCCTTGGGCATCCCAATACCCCATTGTGCCATAAAGCCTAGGAGGCATTGAGCGACAGGGTCGCCATACTCACAGCACTTATACATCTGATCAAACTTTTTCTGTGCAGCATCCAATGCTTCCTGCGATTGCTGGTCGGTTGGAACGGCAATGTCTTCTAAAAAATGTTCTATTCTTTCGTCACTTGACATCTCGTCAACCAAGCCAAGTGAATCCAGGAACTCATAAGCGCCCCCTACTCCCTGTTTCAAAGCTTTTCTGACCCAAGCTATGCCAGTGTTGAATTGATGCATCATTTCGACGGAAATCATTCCCCACTTTAATTGGCTAATAGGATCATCAAGCTCAGCAGCCCGCTGCAGATACATGAAAGATTGTTTGAAATCAACTTCAACAAACTGACCCTGTTCGTACATATCTGCCAATAACCTGTTCGCCAGTGCATAGTCTTGTTTTGCTGCCAACTTTAGATACTCTAATCCTTTAGCGCTGTCTTTCAATTCATTTATATAATAGGCTCCGAGTTGATAACTTGCTGCCCCGAATCCCTGATGAGACGCATCTTCCAGCAGTTGTGTTCCCCGGTCAATGTCTTTTGCCAGCAATACCCCTTCTTGCAGTAACTTACCAAGATTAAACATAGCATTAACAACGCCCGCCTCAATTAGTTCTTCCAGCATCTGCCTGCCCAGTTCTTTGTCTGTCAAGCCGCCTTCTTGCGCGATGTGCAGCAATGCAAGATTGTGCTTCGCCTTCATATTACCCATGTCAGCAGACTGCTGGTATAGCTTTACCGCCTTGACAAGGTCTTGCTTCACCCCAGTACCGTTGTGATATTGTTTCGCACGTTGAAAGAGCTCTTCTGAGTCCAGAATCTCCTTATCGTTTCGGCGCGAAAACAGATGTCCTAATTTAGAAATCATTTTCAATCAATTTTGTGTGTTACAACATATAAATATCAACAACTCAAAAAGGTAACCAAAACCGTCTCGCCGGCATCAATCACCGCCCGACATGGGAAAGGTGACCCTTTATTTATTCTTCGGCGATGGTGACGTGGCGAACGATGCGGATGCTCACCTCGTAGAGGGCGTACATCGGCACAGCCACCAGCACCAGGGTCAACAGGTCGGGCGGTGTGATGATGGCGGCCACCAGCGCAATCAGAACGATGGCATGGCGACGATAGTGCGCCATCAACTCAGCATAATACACCCGACATTGACGTTGCCGTTGCCGTAACCTCCGGAGGTAGTCAAAGTTGCGAAGTTTGAAGACCGAAGATAAACGTCACAAGTAACGTCCTTTATATGTCTTTCAGCATCAATGGGCTGCGAATCAACAATGCTCGAGCAACCTCGGCATTGTATTCACCTTGCGCCATTGACCCTAACCCACCCAGCCCGCGAGCGGGCTAACTGGATTCGGTGGCAAAGTTTGCGATTCTATTTGAAATTGCCAAAAGTTTAGGCGGGAAAGTGATGAAAAAAGGATGAAATAGAAAACAACTTAAACAACTTAAACAACATGGAACGATTCAAGGTTTAAGAGGGACTGGCAGATGGATGGCATTATTGGGGCAAATCTTTATAATCAAACCTCAAAATCATCATTGCATCCAGTTGTCAATTTTCAGTAATTCGACATCTAGTCCTCTATTTGCCATGGAATTTGTGGGAAATATGCTTGCATGGCCGAGCCGTGGGCTCGGCATAGACGACCGAGGAGGAGCATAGACGTCCGAACGATTTTAAACCTCTTGGGTTGTAATCTTTAAACTATAAACTTTAAACTATTAACTTTCTTGCCGCCACTGGTAGTCGAGGATGGTGGGGTTGAAGGCGACGCGGGGGGTGGTGAAGAGGCGGTCCATGGCGTCGGTCTGAAGGATGGACTGCGTGGTGCCCTGAATGACCTGGCGGTCGCGGGTGATGAGCCACAGGTCGTCGGCCAGCAGCAACGACTGCGACACGTCGTGGCTGGACAGGAGCACGGCCTTGCCGCGGTCGTGGGCCAGCGAGTGGAGCAGCTGCATGGCCTCGATGCGGCTGGCCACGTCGAGGAAGGCGGTGGGCTCGTCGAGGATGATGATGGGTGTCTGCTGCGCCAGGGCGCGGGCAATCATGGCCTTCTGGCGCTCACCGTCGCTCAAGTCGGCGACATAGCTGCCGGCCTTGTGACTGATGCCCACGTCGGCGATGGCCTGGTCGACAATCTCATGGTCCTCGGCGCTGAGGCGACCTAGGAAACCCGTGTGGGGCTGGCGGCCCAAGGCGACGAGTTCGCTGACAGTGAGTCCGCCCACAGCGATGCGGTCGGTAGAGACGAGGCCGATGAGGCGAGAACGCTCGCGCTGCGAGATGTCATCGACATTTTTTCCCTGGATTTCGATGGTTCCCGACAGGGGGCGTGCGGCGCAAGTGAGGGCACGCAGCAAGGTGGACTTGCCGGCGCCGTTCTGGCCCAGCAGGGCGATGAGTCGGCCCTGATGCATGGTGAGGTTGAGGTCGCTGAGCAGCGGGGTGACACGCTTGCCCTGCGTGTAGCCGACGGTGAGGTTATGGGTAGTTAAGAGTTCCAATTGAGAATTATTTCAGTAGTTAAAGAGTTAAAGGAGTTAAGACGATACCCTCGTTCGGCGGGATTTGCAATCCAGCCGCAGCTGAAGAGCGGATTTTAATCCGCTACGGGGTTGCAAACCCCGTTCTCGATCGTGACGGATTGCAAATCCGTCACAACTGGGAGGGGAGTTGGGTGGTTAAGCGTTCAAAATTATGAATTATAAATTATGAATTAGTTGAAGTAGTGGATGCGGCGGCGGTTGAGGATGATGTAGAGGATGATGGGGACTCCGATGATGGGAGTGATGGCGTTGATGGGGATGACCCCATTGCGGCCATTGACGCTGAGCAAGGTGCACAGCAACGCCACGTCGGCCCCGGCGACGATGGTCACGGGGATGAGGCGACTGTGGTTACTGGTGGCCAGCATCAACCGGGCGATGTGCGGCACCACCAAGCCCAAGAAGCCGATGGGACCACAGAAGGCCGTCACCACAGCGGTGAGCACGCCGGTGATGAGCAGCAGCTGCCAGCGCACGCGGTGGGTGTTCACACCCAGGTTCTGGGCATAGCGTGTGCCCAGCAGCAAGGCATTGAGCGGTTTGACCATGAGCCACGCCCCGGCCAGCGATAGCAGGATAAGGACGACGTAGACGGGCAGCTGGTCGACGCCCACGCCCGAGAAGTTGCCGAAGCCCCATGCCACATAGTTGTGCACGCCCTCCTCGCTGGCCACCGAGTTGAGCAGCGAGATGACGCTCGAAGCCAGGTAACTGACCAGCACGCCGATGATGAGCAGCATCGTGCTGCTGCGTACAATCGACGAGAACACGATGAGGATGGCAAGCACCGCCCCTGCACCCAGCAAGGCCCCCAGCAGGGTGGCGACATAGCTGCCCACCGTCTGGCCGAAGACCGAACCGATGGTGCCCCCCATGGCCAGCATGATGATGGCCACGCCCAGCCCTGCACCGGTGGACACGCCCAAGATGGACGGCCCCGCCAGGGGGTTGTTGAAGGTGGTCTGCAGCAGCAGTCCCGACACCGCCAGCGCCGCACCGGCCAGCGCCGCCGTGACAATCATGGGCAAGCGCGAGTTGAGCACGATAATCTCCCAGGCCCTGTTGTCACTGCCCCGCCCCAGCACGATGTCCAGCACCCGCGCCGCGGGGATGTCGACCGAGCCGAAGAGCATGCACGCCACCACCAGCAGCACGAGTGCCACCAGCAGGACGACGAGTGTGATGCCATAGCGATGCCTCATTGCGCCAGGGGTTTGAAGAACTGCAACTGGTCGAGGCGACCCGTGCACAGGTTGTGATACTCCTGCAGCAACACGTCGGGATGGAAGGGGAAGCGCTCGTAGAAGCGCGTCAGGTTGGTGTCGCACACATAGACCTTGTGCTCCTGAAACGCGCGGAACTGGTCGTTGAGGCCGTAGGTGCCCTTGAGGTCGGCGTAGGTGCGGATGTTGAACGACTTGATGAGCCAAATGTGGGCATCCTGCGCCTTGGCCAGCACTTGGTTGAAGTCAAGGTTGAGCGAACCGGTGCTGGTGTTATCGGCCCAGGGATAGATGAACCCTGCGTCGATGAGGATGCGTGCCATGTAGCTGTTGCCGCCCGGCACATTCCACACGCCCTGTATCACGTTTTCGGTCAGCACCTTGAGGCTACGGTTCCTGCACTCGGCAGCGACACTGTTCTTCAGCGTGTTGTAGGCCTGTTCGACGGCAGCATAGAGGCTGTCGGCCCGCTCGCGCTGGCCCAGCAGTTCACCGTAGAACTTGACCCACTCGGCCCTGCCCAATGGGGTGGTCTCCATGTAGTCGGCACACTCGATGATGGGGATGTCGAGCGTGGTGATCTGGCCGTAGGTGGCGTCCTGGTAGGGCGAGAGGAGGATGCCGTCGGGCTGCATGGCGATGACGCGCTCGATGGTCGGTGCCATCGACGAGCCGCAGTCGGCTATCGTGCCCGCCTTGACGGCCTGGGTCACCTCGGGGTCGGTGAAAAACTGCGCATCGCACACGCCCTTGACCGAACCGAACATGCCCAGCTCACGCATCAGCGAGGTGTGTACGCTGCTGTAGACCAGTGCGCTACGCAGCGGCGTGCGCACCAGTGTGCCTTCGGGCATTTCGGAGGGCAGCGGCTTGTCGGCCGGCACCAGAACATAGCGGTGGAGCACTCCACCCTGCTTCCATGGGTCGCGGATGGTGGCCAGGGTGTAGCCCTCGTGTCGCTCCAGGCTCAGCAGCTGGGCTTGCGTGATGACCGAGTCGGTGGCTTCGGCTTGACGCTCAGTCACATTGCCCCGGCACGAAACCAGCAGAGCCACCAGCATAAGGCACAACAAAAACTTTGTCTTCATAACGATGATTTTGGATAAATTAAGCTGCGTCTCGGCAAACAAAATGAAAAACTTCGTGTTTCATTTTGTTTTGCGCTCAACTTGCAATAATTTTGATAATCTCGGCTGCACTCGGCATTGCTCGAGCAAGCTCGGCA
>DEKO01000128.1 GCA_002353885.1 Porphyromonadaceae bacterium UBA2720 | reverse complement strand
CCATCGTTGACCTTGAATTATTAACGTCGTTGGATTCCAGATACTTAGAGCATCCGAGATACAACGGTGGTACAAGAACCCTGATTTTAGTCGATAATCGAGCTATCGGCAAAGCCCCAAAACGAGCAACTGTTGTCAGCCAGACTTGGCAAACGGCAAAATTGCCTTAAATTCAAAAGTTAAATAATCTTAACGAATTGTTAAATCTTGCACAACTTTGAAGGCAGGTTTTGCTCTGCAAAACTCTTAGATTTCCCATTTTTTGCTATTGCACTTTTTTGTACCGTTCAATTTTGAAAGTATTGTGTTCCCGTTTGTGTATCAGTTATTTATGAAACCCAAAAACACTTCCACATGAATTCTCCACCATCTTGATGGCGATGGGCTGCTGCGCCTCAGTGTCATACTGAATGTTCTGCCCCAGTGGCAGAGTGATGGTTGTGCCATCGTCACTCAGGGTACCCTTGACCCACGTGTTGACAATGAGCTTGCTCAGCGGGTCCTTGATATAGACCTCGTTGCCCTCGGCAAACACAACGTCCATCGTGCCCGTCTGTGCGCCACGGCGAACGTAGTCGTTCACCACATAGTAGGCATAGCCCGAACGGTCATAAGTCTTCAGCTCACCTGCGGGCTGCTCGGTGATCACACCATAGTCACTCAATGCATCGGCCCAACCTGCAGTTGCGGCCAGGAGCATCAATGTTGATAGTAGAAATTTCTTCATTACTCGGATTGTTAATGGTTTTGTTATTGATAAAATAAAAAATTTGGCGCAAAGATACACCATTTTCAACAACCCACAGGATTAAAAAAGGTAAAATATTCCAAAACGACACAAATACAGCACACAGCAGCCTCATGTCAGCACAGGAGCGAGATGACATCAATCCCGCAACACAAGCCGAGGCAATAAAAACATGTTATTAAGCAGAAAAACGACAAAAAACTAACATTATCTTTTTTTATAATTGTGTATATGAAAAAAAAGCAGTACTTTTACGAACTTTTTTGAAGACTAAGCAAATTTCAACAATAACTAATTAACTACCTAGAACAAGTGAAGACACTGTACATCGAAGATCTGGAAAAGATTCGTAAGAGTGCCCAAGCGGCTCTCTTGCTGAGAGAGCAAAGTGCTTCTGAGGCATCCGAACAGAGTTGTGGCTTGGCTTGCGGAACACCGCACTTGCAGCTGTTGTGCTGCGGTGGCACGGGTTGCAAGGCATCCAACAGCCACAAGATTGTCGAGAATCTGCAGAAAGCCATCGAAGAGAACGACATCGCCGACAAGGTGGACGTGGTCACCACAGGATGCTTCGGCTTCTGTGAGAAGGGCCCCATTGTCAAGGTCATCCCTGACAACACCTTCTACACCCAAGTAACGCCCGAAGACGCCGACGAAATCGTCAAGTCGCACATCATCGGAGGCAAACGTGTCGAGCGACTGCTCTACACCGACCCCAAGACTGACAGCCATGTGAGCGACTCAAAGCACATGGACTTCTATCGCAAGCAGATGCGCATCGCATTGCGCAACTGCGGTACCATCGACCCCGAGAATATCGAGGAGTACATTGCACGTGACGGATATATGGCCCTGGCCAACGCACTGACCAAGCAGACCCCCGAAGAGGTGATCGACATCATCAAGAAGGCTGGACTGCGCGGACGCGGTGGAGCAGGCTTCCCCACTGGCATGAAGTGGGGATTTGCACGCACCTACCAGGCCGACAAGAAGTATGTCGTGTGCAACGCCGACGAGGGTGATCCTGGAGCATTCATGGACCGCTCAATCATGGAGGGCGACCCGCACTCGGTGGTCGAGGCCATGATGATCTGTGGTTACTGCATCGGCTCGAACAACGGCTTGATCTACATCCGCGCCGAGTACCCGCTGGCTGTGCATCGCCTGCGTGTGGCCATCAAGCAAGCTCGTGAGCTGGGACTGCTGGGACGCAACATCTTCGGCACCGACTTCAGCTTCGACATCGAGATTCGCTACGGTGCCGGCGCATTTGTCTGTGGCGAGGAGACCGCGCTCATCCACTCGATGGAGGGCAAGCGCGGCGAGCCCACGCTCAAGCCACCATTCCCCGCCGAGAGCGGATATATGGGATATCCCACCAACGTCAATAACGTCGAGACACTGGCCAACGTGCCCGTCATCCTGACACGCGGCGCCGACTGGTTCTCGTCGATCGGAACCGAGAAGTCTAAGGGTACCAAGGTGTTTGCTCTGGCCGGAAAAATCAACAACGTGGGTCTGATTGAGGTACCCATGGGAACCACCCTGCGCGAGATTATCTACGAGATTGGCGGTGGCGTCAAGGGAGGCAAGAAGTTTAAGGCCGTGCAGACTGGTGGCCCCTCGGGCGGCTTGCTGACCGAGAAGCACCTCGACACCCCCATCGACTACGAGAGCCTGACCGCTGCCGGATCGATGATGGGTTCGGGTGGCATGATTGTCATGGACGAGGACGACTGCATGGTCTCGGTGGCCAAGTTCTACCTTGAGTTCACCTGCGAGGAGTCGTGTGGCAAGTGCACACCCTGCCGCATCGGCAACAAGCGCCTGCTCGAAATACTGACCCGCATCACCGAGGGCGAGGGCACCATGGAAGACCTGGAGATGCTCAAGACCCTGGGCGAGACCATCAAGGACACAGCACTGTGCGGACTGGGACAGACTTCGCCCAACCCCGTGCTGTCGTCGCTCAACAACTTCTATGATGAATATGTCGAGCATGTGAAGAAGCACATCTGCCGTGCCGGACAGTGCAAGGCTCTGTTGACCTACACCATCTCGCCCGACAAGTGCCGAGGCTGTGGCGCATGCAAGAAGAATTGCCCGGCCGATGCCATCATGGGCGATGTGCGCAAGCCTCACGTGATCAATCCTTACAAGTGCATCCGCTGCGGCATGTGCAAGTCGCGTTGCAAGTTCGATGCCATCCAAGTTTTCTAAATTTAACCGACGACACATCATGGAAGAGAAAAAGATTCAACTGACCATCGACCGTCACGTTGTCGAGGTCAATCCTGATATGACACTGCTCGAGGCCGCCAAGACCGTAGGCATCGAGATTCCCACGCTGTGCCACATGGACCTCAAGGGCACCTGCGTACAGAACAAGCCCGCCTCGTGCCGACTGTGTGTGGTAGAGGTTGAGGGCCGCCGCAACCTGGCTCCGGCATGCGCCACCAAGGTCATGCCAGGCATGGTGGTGCACACCAACTCGGGACGCGTCATCCGCGCCCGCAAGACCGTGGCCGAGCTCATCCTGAGCGACCACCCCAACGACTGCTTGACTTGCCCCAAGTGCAGCGACTGCGAGTTGCAGCGTCTGGTCATGCGATTCAACATCCGCGAGATGCCGTTCAACGGTGGCGAGCAGAGTGTGCGCAAGAACGAGCTCACGCTGGCCATCAAGCGCAACATGGACAAGTGCATCTATTGCCGCCGCTGCGAGAGCGTGTGCAACAACGTGCAGAGTGTGGGTGTGCTGGGCGCCGTGCGCCGTGGATTCAACACCACCATCGCACCGACATTCGACCAGATGTTCACCGACACCAACTGCACCTATTGCGGCCAGTGCGTGGCAGTATGCCCGGTGGGAGCACTCACCGAGCGTGACTACACCGACCAACTCATGCACGACATCACCGACCCCGACAAGGTGGTCATCGCTCAGCCTGCACCCGCAGTGCGATATGCTCTGGGCGAAGAGTTCGGCATGCAGCCCGGCACTGTCGTCACCGGCAAACTCGCAACTGCCTTGCGCGACCTGGGCTTTGACTATGTGTTCGACACCGACTTCGGCGCCGACCTCACCATCATGGAGGAGGGTGCAGAGATTCTCGACCGCCTGCAGCGCCACCTCAAGGGCGACAAGGACGTCAAGCTGCCCATCATGACCTCGTGCTGCCCGGCATGGGTCAACTTCTTTGAGCATGAGTTCCCCGATCTGCTCGACTACCCGTCGAGCGCCAAGTCGCCGGCTCAGATGTTCGGTGCCATCGCCAAGACCTACTGGGCCGACAAGATGGGCATCCCGCGCGAGAAGCTGGTGGTGGTGTCAATCATGCCCTGTCTGGCCAAGAAATATGAGTGCGCCCGCGACGAGTTCAAGGTCAACGGCAACCCCGATGTTGACTACAGCATCTCGACCCGCGAGCTAGCACGTTTGATCAAGCGAGCCAACATCAAGTTTGCCAACCTGCCCGACGGCGACTTCGACTCTCCGTTGGGCGAGTCGACCGGTGCTGGCGCCATCTTTGCCGCATCGGGTGGCGTGATGGAGGCAGCATTGCGCACGGTCTATGAGGTGTACACTGGCAAGACGCTGCCCAAGCTCGAGTTTGAGCAGGTCCGCGGTCTGGAGGATGGCATCCGCGAGGCCACCATCGACCTCGATGGCTTTGAGCTGCGCGTGTGCGTGGCTCACACGCTGAGCAACGCCCGCAAGGTCATGGATCGTCTGCGTGCAGGCCAGCTCAACTACCATGTGGTTGAGGTCATGGCATGCCCTGGCGGCTGCATCGGCGGCGCTGGCCAGCCCTATCACCACGGCAACATCGACATTCTCAAGGCCCGCCAGCGTGCCGTCTACTGCGAGGACGAGGGCAAGAAGCTGCGCAAGAGCCACGAGAATCCCGACATCCAGAAACTCTATGCCGAGTTCCTGGGCAAGCCGCTCGGTGAGAAGTCGCATCACCTGCTGCACACCACCTATCACGACAAATCAATCCACTAATTCAAGTTTCTGAAGGTTAGGGGTTAGGGGTTAAAGGTTAACGTTGTGGCGGCAGGAATGCGTCTCAACGGCTGCAGGCCAAACGCCGCAGGCCCTACTAACAACTAACAACTAAAAACTAAGAACTAAAAAATAAAGATATGGCAAAAGAAATAAAACTGGCCTGTAACGTGATTGAGCAGGTGGAGGCCATCTGCGACAAGCACGGCAACCAACCGGGCGAACTGATCAACATCCTGCACGAGGCACAGTCGCTGCACGGCTATTTGCCCATCGAGATGCAGCGTGTGATTGCGCGCAAACTGGGCATCCCCGCCCAGAAGATTTATGGCGTGGTCACGTTCTACTCGTTCTTCACCATGACCCCCAAGGGCAAGCATCCCATCTCGGTCTGCCTGGGCACAGCATGCTATGTGCGTGGCTCCGAGCGTCTGCTCGACGAAATCAAGCGCGTGCTCAACATCGACGTGGGCGAGACCACACCCGACGGCAAGTTCTCACTCGACTGCCTGCGATGCGTGGGTGCCTGCGGACTCGCACCCGTTGTCATGATCGGCGAGAAGGTCTATGGCCGCTTGCAGATTTCCGAGGTCCGCAAGATTCTTGACGAGGTCGCAGCCAACGACTAAGACAGGGGCTACCTCTTTTGATGAACCTTAGACAGAGCCTGCCGGCGCACTCGTTGTGTGCCATGGCAGGCTCTGCTGTTTAATTTTGGAGCCTCTCCCCTAGCCCACCCCACGGCTATTTAAAAAGCTTTCAGCTTCTTGCCCTTAGCCTTTTAAAAAGCATCCAGCTTTTTGCCTTTTAAAAGCCTCTGGCTTTTGCATTTAGCCAAACA
>DEKO01000200.1:13646-14749 GCA_002353885.1 Porphyromonadaceae bacterium UBA2720 | reverse complement strand
GCTTGCACAAGATTTCGTGGTTGATTACTTCGATGATCGCCTGCCTGCTGCCCGTGACTGCCACAGCCGGGCCAGATCGATGATGCGATTCATGGCCTTGGGGCCGAAGTGCCTGCCCAGTTCATCGGCCCACTTGCAGAAACCGTCAAAGTCGCTCGGCGTCAACTCGTTGCTCAATGGTGTTCCTATCAGGGCAAACAAGCGCACACCTGGGCCCAGTGCTCGGGTGTTGTCGCTCTCCTCTACGGTGATATCGTCGAGACGCACCTCGCGTCCCGGTATGCTGTGGTTAGGCTCGGTCGTCAGCTTGGCATGACCGGTAGTGTAGGGGTCGGCGCAAGTGATCTTGCCTGCCTCATCAATCATGTAGTGGGTGGCCAACGTGCCTTCTTCGGTAAAACTTGGTCCACCGTTGCTGCCCATATAGGCCGTGTAGTGGCGCTCGACGTCAAAACCCTTGTCCGTCATCTTGCATGAGGCTTCACCGCCCCTGAGGTGGTACATGAGTTTGCTCTGCAGCATCGCGCCATCGGCCCAGGCAATGTCGCCCTGCACGTAGGCCAACACGGCATCGATGATGCCCGGTTCGTTCACCTTATAGGTGATGACATAAAACTCGCTGGGGCGCTTCATCTCATGTTTGTAACTTACAAGGAAGCAACCGTATGAGTAGTCGCCTTGACATCTCACCTCCTGGATCTTGACGCTCGACACCGAGTCGGCGGCAGCCCAGATAGCTCCGTCCAAGAAGTTGTCAATCCAGAACTCCGGCAGCACGCGGGTCGACGAGGCTATCTCAACACCATTGATGGGAATGGGGATGGGCCTATAGGCACTCGCCGCAACAGTCATGACCATGGCCATGGTCATCAGCATGATTCTCTTCATATTAGTAAGTGTTAGTTGATAATAATGATTAACTCTCAGTCGACAAAGTTACGACAAAAAATCAAAAAAGCAAAAAAACAAGCCAAACAACTGTAATTTGTAATTCATAATTCATATTTTATCGCGAAATTCGCGGATTTATTAAGACATAAGGACATAATATAATTCGTGTTATTCGATAATCTTGGCTACGCCTCAGCATTGCTCGAGCAACC
>DEKO01000200.1:3398-13600 GCA_002353885.1 Porphyromonadaceae bacterium UBA2720 | reverse complement strand
CTGCATTCGGCTTGCACAAGATTTCGCGGTTGTCACAAAAAAAAGCACCCGGTACTCAACAAACCGAGTGCTGTCATTGCTGTCTGTGATGGCTACTGCGCCACCAACTCCAGCACGTGGCTGGTGAGGCGGCCGGTGCCGAAGAGCTTGAGGCCGACGGTCATCAGATACTGGCCGCTGTAGGTCTTGCCGTCGCAGCCCAGGGGCCAGCCGCCACGGCGGTTGACCTCGGTGACACGGTACTGGCGGTCGGGGTCAAGCCCTTGCAGCCTGACCGGGAGCAGGTGCTCGCGGTAGCGGGGGTTGATGTCGAAGGCGAAGACCACAGCCTGGCTCTGACCTTCATTGACCATCATGGTTGACGCATGGTTGCCCTCGTAGGGCGAGACCAGGCGATACATGTCGCCGTCGAGGATGACGGGCTTGAGGCGATTGTAGGTCTTGATGGCCTCCTGGCAGAACTTGATCTCGTCGTCCTTGAGGTCGCTGCACTTGATGTCGAAGCCCAGCTTGCCCATGCTCGCCACATCGACGCGGAACTTGATGCTCGCCTCCTTGTTCCAGGTGGTGACGTGGGCGCACTGCGCCTTGGCGGGATAGACGCTCGAGAAACCATACTGGATGTAGAGACGCTCGACGGGGTCGGTGTTGTCGCTGGGCCAGAACTCGGTGAAGTAGCGCAGTGCCTCATAGTCGATGCGCCCGCCACCGCCCGAGCACAGCATCATGGGCAGGTCGGGGTACTTGGCCCGGATGCGCTCGAGCACGCTGTACAGGCCGCGCACATAGTCGACATAGAGGTGCTCCTGCTTGTCCTTGAGATGGGGCGAGAAGATGTTGGTGATGGGACTGTTGCAATCCCACTTGAAGAAGGCTATCTGCGGATAGGCTGTCATGAGCCGGTCGACCACGCCGAACACATGGTCCTGCACCTGCGGGTTGCTCAGGTCCAGCACCAGCTGGTTGCGGAAGTAGTACTCGTCGCGGTTGGGCAAGTGGATGACCCAGTCCTTGTGACGCTCATATAGCTCACTCTTGGGGTTGACCATCTCGGGCTCAATCCAAATGCCGAACTTGATTCCTATCTTAGCTGCCTGCTCGCACAGGTACCCCACCTTGTGGGGCAGCTTGGTCTCGGTCTCCTGCCAGTCGCCCAGGCCCTGGTGGTCGCTGCTGCGGGGATATTTGTTGCCAAACCATCCGTCATCGAGCAGAAACATGTCCACACCCAGCCGCACGGCATCGTCCATGAGCCCTACCAGCTTGTTCTCGTCGAAGTCAAAGTAGGTGGCCTCCCAGTTGTTGAGCAGGGTCATGCGGTCGCCCTGGCCATTCTTGAGCCTGTACTGCCGCGCCCAGCTGTGGAAGTTGCGGCTGGCCTGTCCTCGACCCTGTGTGCTGAGGGTGAAGATGAAGTCGGGAGTGGTAAAGGTCTCACCGGCCTTGAGCTCACGAGCCGAGAAGTAGGGGTTAATGCCCGAGATCAGACGCAGACGATTGTTCTGGTCAACCTCAAAGGTGAAGCGGTAGTTGCCTGTCCAGGCCAGGGTGCCCACCAGCACAGTGCCCTGAGTCTCGGTTGAGGGGCCGTCGAGCGAGAGTTGGAAAAACGACGGCATGAACATGCTGGCACGGCTGCCCAGCTTGGTGTCGAGCACCTTCTTGCCGAAGTTGAGTTCGGTCTCGGTCATCGCCACCTCGCTGGCCCAGTCGCCGCTATACTCGGTGAGCACATATCGGCTGCAGTCGAGCGACAGCATGCTCGAGGCATACTTGTGCAGCTTGACGGCGCGGCGCTCGCCATTGACAATCTCGCTGTGCGCAACGATGATGTCCTGGTCGGGATAAGCATCAAAGTAGAGCCGCACGGTCACGGAATACTTGTCGTCGGCCAGCGTGAACACCGTGCGCTGCGAGCCGTCGGCATTGGCAGAGGTCTGATGCGAAACATACTTGAGCTCGGTCGACGGGTTGTCGTCGCTGTGACGGATGTCCAACGCCGGCTCAAAGTAGTCCTCCATGCCATGGGTCAAGTAGGCCTCGATGCCACCGGGCAGGGCAGCATAGTCGGCCTGATGGGTCAGCCGTGGTCCCAGGTAGGACTGATAGAGACGGCCGTTGTCGCCCACGCCGAAGATGAGCGATACCCCTCGGGTGTCGACACTCACATAGCGGCTGTGTGCCGCCATGCCCAACGAGCACAGCGACACCAGCACAAACAGTAACAAGTTTTTTCGCATTGAGTTTTTGGTTTTAATTCAAGCTTCGAGTTTCGAGTTTTGAGTTACTGCCATAACCATGTAACGGCCTTACTACTCTACTACTTCACTACTCTACTACTTGAAGAACAACTAAAGCCTATTTCTTCCACAATTTGGTCATGTCCTCGAGCGTCTTGCCCTTGGTCTCGGGCACCAATCGCCACACAAAGATGGCAGCAATCACGCAGATGATGCCATAGAGGCTGTAGGCAAACATGTGGCCGAATTTCTCGCCCATGTCGCCCGCACTCATGTTGTACATGGGCAGGAACGTCGACGACACGATGAAGTTAAAGATCCACTGGAAGGCCACAGCGATGGCCACAGCCGCGCCACGGATGGTGTTGGGGAAAATCTCGCTGATGAGCACCCAGCAGATGGGGCCCCACGAGAACATGAACGAGGCACTATAGACCATGATGCTCACGACAGCCATCACAGGAGGCAGACCATCGACCAGGTTGAACATGGCCACACCGAAGGCACCCAGTGCCATGCCCAACGAACCGCTGATGAGCAAAGGCTTGCGCCCCCAGCGCTCGACGGTGAACACGGCCAGCAGGGTGAACAGGATGTTGACCACACCCATCATCACCGTCTGAGCCATGGGATCACCCATGCCGATCGACTCGAAGATGCGCGGAGCGAAGTAGAGCACCGCATTGATGCCCACTGCCTGCTGGAACACACTGAGCATGCAACCAATGAAGATGACCAGCACGCCGTAGGTGAACAGACGCTCGGTCTTCTCGGTAGCAGTGGCCTTGATGTCGGCCAGAATCTGGCGTGCACGCTCGCTGCCGTTGATGCGAGTGAGCACCTTCAATGCCTTGTCATCGCGGCCCACCAAGGCCAGATAGCGCGGCGTCTCGGGCACAAAGCACACCAGCAGAGTGAACAATCCTGCCGGAATGGCCTCGCTAACAAACATGTAGCGCCAGCCCTGCGCGATGGTCCACGGGTCGCTGCTCTCGCTCACTTCATAGATGTCCTCGGCAATCTCTGTGATGATGGGATTGGTGTGATCGCCCAGAATCATAAAGTTGACAAAGTAGACCACCAGCTGCCCAAAGATGATGGCAAACTGGTTCCACGACACCAGGATGCCACGGATGTTGCTCGGTGCCACCTCGGCGATATACATCGGGCAGATGGCCGAGGCCAGTCCAACGCCGACACCGCCCAACACACGATAGATGTTAAACGCCACGAGCAGCTCGAATTCGGGCTCGCTGTCGTCAAAAAACAGGAATTCGGGGTAGAAAGACCCCAGTGCCGACAGGAAAAAGAAGATGCCGGCCATGATGAGCGACCGCTTGCGGCCCAAGTGGGTGGCAAAGAAGCCCGACAACGCACTGCCGATGATGCAGCCAATCAACGCACTCGACGAGGTGAAGCCATGCAGCACGTCGCTGTAGACGAAGTCGTCTGTGCCCAGGAAGAATGCCTGAAGACCTTTCTCGGCGCCTGAGATCACTGCCGTGTCGTAGCCGAAGAGCAATCCGCCCAGCATGGCCACCATGGCGATAGAGAACAGATAGGCTTTGCTGCCATTAGTCTGATTATTCATACCTTATCTTAGTTGTTAGTTTTTAGTCGTTAGTTTTTAGTTGCTGCCACGAGCACCACTAAAGTCCAAAGTCTAAAGTCTAAAGTCTAAAGTCTAAATAGAATACATGTTGATGATTGACTCGTACAACTCTTGCTTGCCGCTAATTTGGCGAGGCTCGCCCACTTGCTTACCATACTCGTAGGCCTGCTCCAGCGTCAACTTGCCGTCCTCAAAGTCCTTGCCGATGCCACTGTCGAACGATGCATAGCGCTCTTTGACCATCTGACAATAGGGCGACTGCTCGATAACGGCGGCAGCGCTCTCCAGGGCGTAGGCCATGGCATCCATCGCGGCGATGTGGGCGATGAAGATGTCTTCGAGGTCGGTCGAGTTGCGACGCACCTTGGCATCAAAGTTGGTGCCACCATCCTTGAAGCCACCATTGCGAATAATCTGCAACATGGCCTGTGTCAGCGAATAGTGGTTGATGGGGAACTGGTCGGTGTCCCAACCATTCTGATAGTCACCACGATTGGCGTCGATTGAGCCAAGCATGCCGTTGTCGACAGCCACGGCCAACTCATGCTCGAAGGTGTGGCCCGCCAGTGTAGCATGGTTCACCTCGATGTTGACCTTGAAATCCTTGTCCAGGTCATGTGCACGCAAGAAGCCAATGACCGTCTCGGTGTCGACATCATACTGGTGCTTGGTGGGCTCCATGGGCTTGGGCTCGATGAGGAAGGTGCCCTTGAAGCCACGTGCTCGGGCATAGTCGCGTGCCATGGTGAGCATACGGGCCAAGTGCTCCTTCTCACGCTTCTGGTCAGTATTGAGCAGGGTCATGTATCCTTCGCGACCGCCCCAGAAGACATAGCTCGTGCCGCCCAGCTCGATGGTGGCATCGATGGCGTTCTTGATTTGCACGATGGCGCGTGCCACCACGTCAAAGTCGGGGTTGGTCGCGGCACCGTTCATATAGCGTTTGTGACCGAACACGTTGGCCGTTCCCCACAAGTTCTTGATACCCGTCTGAGCCTGCTTCTGCTTGATGTAGGCTACGATGGTCTTGAGGTTGGCCTCATATTCCGCGATGGTGTCTGCCTCGGCCACGAGGTCGACGTCGTGGAAGCAGAAGTACTCGATGCCCATCTTGGTCATGAACTCAAATCCTGCATCGACCTTGTCTTTGGCTGCCTGGATGGGGTCGGTGGCAGTGTTCCAAGGGAACTGTTTGGTGTCACCGCCAAACTGGTCGGTTCCCTGTGCGCACAGCGTGTGCCACCAGGCCATCGCAAACTTGAACCAGTCTTTCATTTTCTTGCCCATGACCACCTTCTCGGGGTCATAGAAGCGGAATGCGAGGGGATTGCGGCTATCGCGGCCCTCAAACTTGATTTTGCCAATCTCGGGGAAGAATTCTTTTGTTGCCATAGTGTTTTATTTTGTTATTGTTTGTATTATTTAGTTCTTAGTTGTTAGTAGCTGCTAGACCTTAGACGTTAGTCGCTAGACTTTAGTTGCGGCCACGACTAAGGTCTAGAGTCTAAAGGCCAAAGTCCAAAACAGTTGTTAGCCAGGATTTTTCGAACAATTGAGCACAACCTGTTCTGTGGCTTCAGAGAGCCGCGTTGAGGCGCTGCTTCCACAACATGTAGGCATCGGTGTAGGCCTGGCGATTGGCAGCGTCGGGCTCGATGACATCGAGTTGTTGCAGGGCGGCGAAAGCCTCGTGGTGGTTGGCATAGATGCCCGCACCGATGCCAGCTCCACTCGCTGCTCCTACCGAACCGTCGGTGTCATACAACTCGATGGGCGCCCCACTCACGCTAGCTAGCGTCTGGCGGAAGAGGGGGCTGAGGAACATATTGGCATGTCCGGCACGGATGCGATCGACTGTCATGCCCATATGCTCCATGATTTCGATGCCATACATGAACGAGAACACGATGCCCTCTTGTGCCGCACGCATCATGTGGGCACGTCCGTGCTGGTTGAAGTCGATGCCATGCATCGAACATCCTGGCTGCCGGTTCTCAAGCATACGCTCGGCCCCATTACCAAACGGGATGACACTCAATCCGTCACACCCGATGGGCACCTTCTGAGCCAATGCATTCATCTCATTGTAGTCCATGCCCGGATCGGCCACATTGTGGCGCATCCACGAGTTGAGGATGCCCGTGCCATTGATGCACAAGAGCACTCCCAGCCTTGGAGCCTGAGCCGTGTGATTGACGTGTGCAAATGGGTTGACACGTGACAGCGGGTCATGATTGACCTCGCCCAGCACGCCATAGACCACCCCCGATGTGCCAGCAGTCGAGGCTATCTCGCCAGGCTCAAAAACATTGAGCGACAACGCATTGTTGGGCTGGTCACCAGCACGATAGGTGATGGGTGTACCTTGAGCCAAGCCCGTCTCGGCAGCAGCCTGTGCACTGACGATGCCTTGCATGCCGAAGGTTGGTTTTACCGTTGAGACCATGCTGGGGTCGATGCCGTAGTAGTCGAGCAACGCCTGCGACACACTGTCGGACTTAAAGTCCCACAAGATGCCTTCGGACAGGCCCGAAGCGGTTGTCACTGCCTGACCGCTGAGCCGCATGGCAATGTAGTCGCCAGGCAACATGAACTTGTCGATGCGCTCAAACAACTCTGGCTGGTTGCGCTTGACCCATGCCAGCTTGGCAGCAGTGAAGTTGCCGGGAGAGTTGAGCAGGTGCTCCAGACAGTACTGCTCGCCCAGTGCATGGAATGCTTCCTCGCCTAGAGGCACAGCACGCGAGTCGCACCAGATGATGGATGGGCGCAGCACCTGCTGGTCGCCATCGACCACCACCAGCCCATGCATCTGATAAGAGATGCCAATGGCTATGATGTCCTCGGAGGCTATGCGTGTGTCATAGAGCAACTGGCTGGTCACGTTCTTGACATACTCCCACCAATCCTCAGGATTCTGCTCGGCCCAACCACGCTGTGGTGCCGAAATGGGAGCCTCGGTTTTGGGATAGCTGGCTTGTGCCACACATTGCCCCGTCTGAGCGTCGACCAAGCTCCCCTTGACCGATGAACTGCCTATGTCGTATCCTAGCAAATACATTGTTGTTTTGAGTTTTTAGTTATGAGTTTCGAGTTATGAGTTTTCGAGCATTCGATTGTTCGCGCAAATGTCTGATGTCAAAAATCAGCGGCGGGCACGTTTGAACAACTTGCGATCGAACCGATAGAGCCTGGCAGCACGATGTGCCACGCCCTGTTCCCGCTCATCGAGTGCGATGACATAGTCCAACTGATTGATTTTCTTCTGGAAATTGCGTACATCCTGCCGCTTGCCGTAGACGCGCTCATAGAGCGTGCGCAACTGCAAGATGGTAAACTTGGGCGGAAGCAGATTGAACAAATAGGACGGGTCGGTTTGCGCCTGTCGGCGCACGACCTCGATGGCATCACGCAGGATGATGTTGTGGTCAAAAGCCAGCTGACGCACTTCGTCGATAGGCACCCAGCAGATCTCGTTATCGCCACTGGTGCCCAGCAAGGCGCGGCTGATGCGTACCAGTGCAATATAGGCAATGGTGACAATGCGGTCGACATGCATCTGGATGGCATGCTCCAGCCAGTGCACATCTCGTTTGTCCTTGGTTCGGTCCTTCGAGCCGTAGGCCTTGAACTGCAGCAAGTCGATGGTCTTGATGCCAGTCAGTTCACGCAATACGCGCCGAGCAGCATCATCCAGGTTCTCGTCGGTGTAGATGAGCCCGCCTGGCAGCTTCATGTCATGAAACACTTGTCCGTCTTCTTCACCCATGCGCTTGACCAGCAGCACGCTCAGTTTCTCGCCATCAAAGCCGATGACCACACAGTCGACCGAGATGTGGTTCACCGCCAGTGGCATTGTTATAGTCTTCTCTGACATCACAGTTTGATTGAAAGATTGCGACGCAAAGTTAGACAACAAAACTGAATTTCACAAGCGTAAAAACAAAAATTTAAAACATTATAACATATTCCAAATCAGCAAGATAAATATTGTACCGAATACAACAACAATGTTATTGTAAACTTGACAACAACACCACTCGAGCGCAATGGCACCGCTGGTGCGCCATGTCAGCACAAATCACCACGGCAGTTATTGTATTCTTGACATCAAGTCGTGTAAAAAGAAACCACTTGACGACTTCGGTGAAATATTATCTGCCACCAAAACCGCCAAAGACCAGCAAAGACCAGCAAAAAAAATATATTTGATGAAGTTTGATGAGATTTGTTGTCTTTGCCGGAAATCTCTAACACCTAAAGCGCCAAAGACCAGCAAAGACCATCAAAAAAAACATTTGGTGAGGTTTGATGAATTTTGATGGCTTTGGTGGAAAAAAATCTGCCACCAAAAACACCAAAAACCATCAAAAGCCATCAAAAAAATATATTTGATGAAGTTTGATGAGATTTGACGGCTTTGATGGAAAACATCTGCCACCAAAACCGCCAAAGACCATCAAAGACCATCAAAAAACAATAGGGGGATTACAGGAGTGCCGTCCCGACAACCACCTGGCAGTTCACGCGGCAACGCCGCGTCCCTACATTATACATTGTGCATTGTGCATTATACATTATGAATTATGCATTGTGAAGCTTTTCGGCTGCTTGGCGCAACTGCTCCATTGCCTGCACCAGCAGCGGTCGCGGCGTGCCCACATTCAGTCGCATGTGGCAATAGCCGGGCACCCCATATATCTCGCCATTGTTCAGGGCGAGATGTGCCTCATCGGCAAAGAATCGCACCAGCTGGGCGTGGTCAAGCCCCAGACGACGACAGTCGAGCCACATCAGGAATGATGCCTGCGGCTTGATGGCGTAGATGCCGGGGATGTGCTCCTGGCAGTATTGTGACACATAGAGCACGTTCTGCTCGATGTATTGTTTGCAGGCTTCGAGCCACGGCTCGCCGTGGCGATAGGCGACCTCGGTTGCGAGCAAGGCGGTGATGTTGGCATTGCACAACTCATTGACCTCAACCCAACGATAGAATTCGCGGCGCAATTCAGGATTTTTGATGACTAGCCATGTGCTCTTCAGTCCTGGGATGTTGAATGTCTTGCCGGGTGACCCGCAGGTGATGGTCACAGCGGCGGCATCCTCGCTCACCGAGGCCAGTGGAGTGTGCTTGTGGCCAAACAAGGTGATGTCGCTGAACACCTCGTCGCTGAACAAGATCACATGGTGTCGACGGGCCAGGGCGGCCACTTGCCGCAGTTCGTCCCGGTCCCACACGATGCCGATGGGGTTCTGCGGGTTGCACACCACCATCAAGCGTGGCTTCTGCTCAATGAACACACGCTCCAGGTCATCAAGGTCCATGCGATAGAAATGGTCACCCGACGGAACCAGGTTGTTGCGCACAGCCAGTCGCCGGTTTCCTTCAATGACGTCCTTGAAGTCATAGTATACCGGTTCTTGGAGCACAATACGGTCACCTGGCTGGGTGTAAAAATTGAGCACCATTCCCAGAGCCGGCATGCCACCGGGCATGAAGGTCATCTCCTCACGGCTGACTATGAAACCGTTGCGACGGCGTTGCCAGTCGATGATCGACTGCCAATATTCGTCATAGGGCAGGGTGTAACCATAAATCGGATGCTCGCTGAAGCGCTGCACCAGGGCCGAACTGATGTCGGGACTGACAGCAAAGTCCATGTCGGCTATCCACAGGGGCAACAGGTCGTCGCGGCCAAACATGGATGTCAGCATCTCGGTTTTCTTACAATGTGTGCCATGACGGTCAATGATTTGGTCAAAATTATACTTTGCCATGATTATTCGGTATTTACGTTAAAATCGGGACAAAAGTAGTGCATTTTCTGAAACTTTGACCTAAATCACCGTAATTTAAAGCTTAAATGTTGTAAAATATACAAAATTTTTGGTGCTATTCCATAATTTTTTTATGATTTTGGAAGAAAAGCACACCCATTTGGTAATTTTGTGTAAAAAATTTGCATAACTCTAAAAAAGTTGCTTACCTTTGCAACATGCAAGGTAAGGGGCATGGAGTTGTCCCCCCTAGCCCCCGTTGTCCCCCTAGCCCCATCGGACGCAGCACGCTACGTCCCTACGAGGGGGAACTGCTGTGTGGCTGCCACTTTAGATAATCTTGGCTGCGCCTCAGCAGTCCATGCAAGCATGACTGCGCTCACTTGCACAAGATTTGCGTTCGGCTTGCACAAGATTTGTACACCCCCCCTTTAGGGGGCTTGGGGGACTGGCCCGCTGTTTGGCGACGTGCCGCGTGATTTGCCAGGCTGAGATTGGCACACAGATTTACACAGATAAATAAAAATCTGTGTATTGCTGCGCGCTTTGCGCTTGCCCTTCGGGCTCCCGTT
>DEKO01000200.1:1399-3360 GCA_002353885.1 Porphyromonadaceae bacterium UBA2720 | reverse complement strand
GGTCGCGAGCACTTCGTGGTTCAGTGTATTCTGTGTGATTTCACTGCCAGGCAGTTGTAGGGATGCCTCCCCTCTCTTCTGGAGAGGGGCCGGGGGTGAGGCTTCAATCATGTAACGTCTTAACTACTTAACTCCTTTAACTACTGAAAAGAAACTCCTTTAACTACTGATAACTGACAACTGTCTTAACTACTGACATGAGCAAGATACACTTCATCAAGATGCATGGTGCGGGCAACGACTACATCTTTGTCGACACCGAACAGTATCCCATCGACGATCCCGCAGCCCTGGCCATTGCCTGGAGCCGACCACACATGGGCATCAGCAGCGACGGGCTGGTGCTGATTGGGCGACCCGAAGGCGACGAGGCCGACTTCACGATGCGCATCTTCAATGCCGATGGTAGCGAGGGACTGATGTGCGGCAACGCCAGCCGTTGCATCGGCAAGTATGTCTATGAGCGCGGTCTCACGCGACTCACCCGCATCCGTCTGCTCACGGCCTCGGGCATCAAGGTGCTCGGGCTCGATGTCGATGGCGACCACGTGCGCAGTGTGACAGTCGACATGCTGGCACCGTCGCTGTCCGACAACCGGCTCTATCGCCCCACCCTGCCCTCCTTGCCCGATGGAGTGTTTGTGTCAATGGGCAACCCGCACTATGTGATCTTTGTCGACGACTTAAGCCGTGTCGACGTGGCGGCCGAGGGCATAAAACTGGAGCACCACCCGAGTTTCCCCGAGCGGTGCAACATTGAGTTTGCCCAAGTGATGCCCCAAGGCATCCGCATGCGCGTGTGGGAGCGCGGCAGCGGCATCACGTTGGCCTGCGGCACCGGTGCCTGTGCCACAGCAGTGGCAGCAGCCGTGACGGGTCGAGCCCAGCGCAAGAGCCGCGTGATCATGGATGGCGGCGCCCTCGACATCCATTGGCGCGAGAGCGACAACCACGTCTACCTCACCGGCCCCGCCACCATTGTCTATGAGGGCGACATTGAAGTTTGAGATTTTAGACTTTAGCTATAAGCTATTTAAAAAGCCTTTGGCTTTTAGCTATAAGCAGTAAGCTATAAGCCAATAGCGACCGAAGGCCATTAGGCAGCCAGGCAGTCATTGTGCATGATCATTATACATTGTGCATGGGTCAAGCCTAGGCCGTGCCCAACACGATGTTGATGACCTCGTTGATGTCGCCCACGTCGACTATGGTGTCGCCCTCGGTGATATAGGCTCGCCCATCGTAGTTGTCGGCACTGTCGGTGCCCAGCACAATGTTAACCAAGATGTTGATGTCGCCCACATCGACCTTTCCATCCAGGTTGACATCACCCTTGATGGCTGGCGGCAGTTCGCCATACCACACAATGTTGGACGAACTGCGCTGCCCATCGACGGTGTAGTGCAGCTGCACCCCGATGCGGTATCTGAAAAACGGCTCTTGCCCCTCAATGCCATTACAGAACTTAGCCCCCTTGAAGTGAATCTCGCCATCCGACGGCCCGAAGAAGTGCGGGCTGCGGAAGGTGTAAGGAATCTCGGTGGTCGGTTCGGCGAAATCGGGCTCGCTGGCTTCGCCTGTGCTGGGATTGACAAACGTGAAGTCTTCGGGCAAGAAAGTGACCAACTGGTTATAGTCGGTGTAGAGGCTATAAGACAGCTTCTCAGGATCTAGCCAGGCATAGGCAATGGGCTCGCCCGTCTCAGTTGTGTCACCAGTGATCTGGACATCCAGGCCATAATCATAACGGTCGTCAATCGGATGGCCACCGAAGTCCTGGAAAACAAAAAACATCAACGTGCTCATGCAACTTGATTCAGGATAATCTGGATTATAATAGTCAATCCACTCCCAAACCTCAGGATCATGAGGACGAGGAGGCGCTGGCTGTGAAAGCCAACATCATTGCAATCAGTAGAGATTTTCGGCTCATAGTCATTTAATTAACGTGAGTTCGATGA
>DEKO01000200.1:0-1267 GCA_002353885.1 Porphyromonadaceae bacterium UBA2720 | reverse complement strand
TTCGTCGAACTCACGTTAATTAACTTATTCAAGTTCTTTTCGAGTTAACTTGTCGTGGTCCATGGTGCGCCAGCAATAGGCGATGTAGGCCAGCACAAATGGAACCAACACGCTCACGACGCTCATGGCGGTGAGGGTGAACTGGCTGCTCGAGCTGTTGCGTATGGTGAGTGACGACTGCACGTCGAGCAACGACGGATAGTAGGCCGTGCCATTGTAGCCCAGCACCCAGAAGAGCGACAGCACCACCAGCACAGTTCCAATGCCAGCAGGCCAGATGCCCTTGCGATAGGCAGGTTGCATCAGTGTGCGCCCCAGGCCATAGAGCACCAGAGCCACACCAGCCAACAGTGTCAGCAACGCCCACCACATGTGCAGATAGTTGGTCAAGTATTTGTGCTCGACCCACTGTGCATTGCCCTTCTCGTCGACAGCCACTCCGCTGGCTGTGAGCAGCAGCACAACAACAATCAGGAAGCACACCACGAATATCGGCCCGTGGATGCTGAGCAGTTTGCGCTGACGCTGGCGCACATCATCGTCATCGATGTTATTGATAAAATAGAGCGACGCCAACGACGCGGCCAGGAAATAGACCATCACCCCAAAGAGCAGGTTGCGCCAGTGCACGATGGCCTCCAGGCCGTGCAACGGGCCCCACGTGCTGATGGCCGATGCCTCGACATTGAGGATATTGCTCTTGGTGACCGTAAACTCGGCCCCAAAGAACATCGTCGCCACCGCAACACCCAGCAGGATGGGCCCTGCGATGCCGTTGATGAGCAACAGAACGTCATAGAAGTTGCGGCCATAGACATTGCCCTGCTTGGCACGGTACTCATAGCTGACCGCCTGGATGACAAAACTCAACAGAATGAGCATCCACAGCCAGTAGGCTCCACCGAAGCTGGTGCTGTAGAACAACGGGAACGAAGCAAAGAACGCTCCTCCGAAGGTGACCAGTGTGGTGAACGTGAGCTCCCACTTGCGCCCTAACGACGCAGTGAGCAGATTGCGGCTCTCGGGGTCGCGATGATGAAAAAGCATCGACTGTCCGCCTTGGACAAAGAGCATGAACACCAGCAGTGCGCCCAGCACCGACATGATGAGCCACCAGTAATTTTGCAGTATGGCATAAGTTTCCATTTCGATTAGATTTTAAAGAATTTATCTTTCTAAAATAGTTCCCAGTCAGTAGTTAAGGGAGTAGTGTAGTAAAGCCATCACACAGAATACACAGAACACACAGATTTTTTTGGTTTAGAAG
>DEKO01000135.1:5999-6290 GCA_002353885.1 Porphyromonadaceae bacterium UBA2720 | reverse complement strand
AAAAATGCCATAAATGGCACTTTTGTGACGTAAAACTTGCCTCGTCAAGCAAGAAACGTGCAAATCGGCATTCTCATGTTTCTGCTGTTTGCTGCTATTTGAGGCTTACTCAAGTTCCGCAAGAAGCTACTTTTCGGTAGTTAAAGGAGTTATGTAGTTAAGACGGATGCAAAGAGCTGGCCGTGGGTGGCTGTGTAGGGACGGCACTCCTGTGCCGTCCGCCTCCGGGCAGCATTCAACATTACCTTTTGTCGAGGCGGACGGCATAGGAACCACGAAGTGCTCGCGACC
>DEKO01000135.1:2271-5979 GCA_002353885.1 Porphyromonadaceae bacterium UBA2720 | reverse complement strand
AGCCCGAAGGGCAAGCGCAACGCACGCAGCAATGCCGTCCCTACAGCCATCAGGTAACTTCTTAACTACTTCAGAAACTTTAGGAGGCTACTGTCACTCCCCTTTGCTCTGCTTGAGGGCCAGCTGGCGATATTTGGAGGGAGTCATGCCGGTGAAGCGTTTAAATGCGGTGATGAAGTTGTTCATCGATTTGTAGCCCGCATCAGTGGCGATAGCGGCGATGGTGAGCTGGCCATAGTGCTCGTCGTCGCTCAAGCGCCGGCACACCTCGCGGATGCGGCTCTCGTTGAGCAGGGTCTTAAAATTCTTGTGGAATGTGACGTTGATTACGGCCGACACATACTTGGAATTAGAGCCGACCTGCTTGGCCAGATTGCTGAGACTGAAATCAGGATCGGCAATCACATCGGCTCTGTCCAGGACTTGCGTGATTTGCTCGGCAAGCAACGCCCGCTGTTCACTTGACAGTGGCAACTCGGCACTGTCGCCGGTCTCTTCATCGGCAGCCGGCTCAGCGGTGGTACTCTCGGGTTGAAGCAGTGGCGGTGTGGACTCGCGCAGGGTTGACAGATACTCGGCCCGCAGTTGCTTGCTGCGCTCGTTCTGGGCAATGAGTTCCTGGTTCTTGCGCACGAGCAAACGCTGAGCCGCCTGCAACTGACGATAAAGCCGGAAAATGACGACCAATATCGCCACGACCACTATCACGATACCCACCAAGAGCCATATCCAGACATGCAGCGAGTGGATGTGACGGTCAATGAGCGTGTTCTCATAGTCAAACAGTTGTGCCTTGGCTAGATTGAACTTGTTGATGTTGAACAGTGAGTCCTGCAGGTTAATATACTGGGTCTGATACTTGATGGCGCTGTCGGGCAGGTTACACTGCTTGTAGATCTCGCTCAGTGCCTTGTAGGCTTGACTGGTCTCCTCATAGTTATTGGATTGTTGTGCAATCTCGACAGCCCGACTGTAACACACCCTGGCCGAATCGACCTTGCCCCACCCAGCATAAGCGTTACCCATCTCATACCACAACGAGGGCGATGCCGACTTGCCAGCCATCGCAATCGCCCGATCAAAGCAATCAACGGCTTGACGATATTGCCTGCGCCCCGATGCGATGAGCCCACGATTGAAGGTCAGATAGTACTCCTGCTGCTCGGCCTGTGCAATGTGATGCTGTTCGAGCATGTGCAGGTAGTTCTCGGCATGGTCAGGGTCGCCCTTCGAGCAATAGGCAGCCATCAGGTTGATGGCCGTGAGCGACACCAGGTGCTCATAGTTGTCGTGCAGGGCTTGCTGGTTGGCTTTCTCAAAGTAGAAGATGGCTCGCTCATAGTCGCGAAACGCCGCATAGACCATGCCGATGTTGCTGATGCACTCGGCATAGACCTTGCGGTTGCCGCTCAACTGGGCCTGCTCGACCGCTGTTGTGTAATATTTGAGCGCCTCGACATACTGATTCACCTCGACACACCGATTGCCTGCCTCCTTGAGTTTGAGACATTGTGCGGTGTCTGCTGCATTGGATTGACCATTCATCCCCGATGCAAGCCCAACAAAAATGCACACCAAGATATATCGCCAGAACCGAATCATGAGTCACCGTTTAATGGGCTTGCAAAGGTAGTAAAAATTGCTGAAACCACGAATTTCGGCTCAATTTTTTCCTATTTCAGCGAAACAGGAAATCTCTCTAGCCCCGATGTGGTGCCGCATTGAGAATGTTGCAGTAATTTTGCACTACGATATTTTTTGAACCTTTAAAACCATATTTTATGAAGAAAGCAATTTTACTCTCGATGGCTATCATGGCATCATCGGTTGTCATGGGCCAGGGCGTCAAGTTGAGCGCCTCGCAAGACCTCAACGCAATGCATCAACAGCGCCAAATGATTAACATCGACCCCGTCCAGGCACAGCGCGGCATAGCCATGCCCAAGGCCGAGGGAGCGACACAGGACTACATCACCGAGCAGCCCGAGGGCGAACTCAAAACCTATGTCCGTTCGGGCGAGAACATGACTGCCGTCATGGGCGGCATCGTCGACGGGTCACAAGCCGGCAGAGCCATGAACATCGTGTTTGCTCCCGACGGCAAGACCGTGTGGTTCGACAAGATTATCTCAGCCACCACTGCCACCTTCGGCTGGATCAAGGGCGAGATTGAGGGCGACAAGATTGTCATCGAGCCGGGACAGTATGCCTGGTACTACGACTACGGCACCTATTACACAGCCTACAGCGTCGAGCGAAT
This sequence comes from Porphyromonadaceae bacterium UBA2720, assembly GCA_002353885.1. Taxonomy (GTDB): domain Bacteria; phylum Bacteroidota; class Bacteroidia; order Bacteroidales; family Muribaculaceae; genus Sodaliphilus. Next base: position 3,719 of record DEKO01000135.1, on the reverse strand, counting down.
CGTGCCCAACCCCGATGGTAGTGCCACCAACTATGACACCTATCTTACCACCGAGGGCAACATCGAGTTTGCCATGGGCGAGGACGGCTCGCTGACACTGCTTCCGGACGAGGACGGCGTGGCTGCCATTGGTCTGATTCGCCGCACAACCGACGAGTTCCTCGTCGAGTATGGCTATGACGGCAAGTGGCTGGGCTATGGCGACCAGAACACGGTCTACACCCCATTTGAAGCCAACTTCAACGAAGGCCCCGCCGAGGGCACCGAGTTGAAGGACTTCGCTATGACCTACGACCTCTATGTGGGCAGTGCCGAGCGCAATGGTCACCTGACCAAGGGCGCCATCGTGGGCGACAAGATCTACATCCAGGGTGCATCGCAGCACATGAAGGATGCATGGCTCGTGGGCACCATCCAGGGCGACAAGGTCACTGTCGACAAACAGCTGGCCGGAATGCTTGACGGCTACTACACCTACTTTGTGGGCGGTGAGGTCATCTCGCAGTACAACGAGGAGACCCAGCAGGACGAGTACTACTATGTCCCCATCGAGCAGCTGACGTTCGACTACAATGCCGAGACTCAGACGCTGACCAGCGACAACTGCCTGCTGGTGGCCAATGACCAGAACATGCTGGCCGAGGGCTATATGAAGGTGGCGTTCAACCCCTACGAGGAAGTGGCCGCACAACCCGCTACTCCTATTGTGGGCGAGGACTATCTGCCCTACAATGCCGAGAGCGGCTCGTGCTTCGTCACCGTCTATGTGCCCTGCGAGGACGTAGATGGCAACTATATCGATGCCAGCAAATTGACCTACTCGGTCTATGTCGATGACGAACTGTTTACCTTCGACCCCAGCTTCTACTTCTACTTTGAACAGCCGACCACAACGGTTGAGTATGGTTTCATCGACGCCTATCGATTCCAAGACCTGGGAGGAGGCCGTGTGGCCATCGAGATCAACCAGGAGCCTCAGCACACCATCGGTGTGAAGAGCTTCTATGCTGGAGGTGACACCGTCACTGAGTCTGAGATGGGGCTGTTCTACGTCAACCAGACGGCCATCAGCGACATCCAGGCCAAGGCTGTGGCAGGCATACGCTACTACAATCTGGCCGGACAGGGCAGCGACAAGCCCTTCGAGGGCATCAACATCGTGGTGACCACCCTCACCGACGGCACCACCACCGCCACTAAGGTCATCAAGTAAACCCATCCTAACCCACAATAACTACAGGGCGCGACCACACATGCTGGCCGCGCCTTGTGTTTGACAAGGGGCAACTAAAGAGCATCACCCCCTAGCCCCTTCTCCAACGGGAGAGAGGGGGAATCGTGGCAGTTTTAGGGAGGGCTCCCCTCTCCTGTGGAGAGGAGTCCTAGGAAGAACAAAAAGAAAAAACTTCGTTTTCTTTTTTGCTTTTCGCTCGTTTTGCACTACCGTT
>DEKO01000135.1:0-2214 GCA_002353885.1 Porphyromonadaceae bacterium UBA2720 | reverse complement strand
TCATTCATTTTGCTCTTCGCTCGATTTGCACTACCTTTGCGGCTAGAAGTCAAAATCACATGATTTATGTACCCCTGCATTACAGTCATTGGCGGCATCAATATGGACATCTCGGCGACCATGACGGCACCGCTGGTCGAGCGCGACTCCATACCAGGACAAGTGTCGATGAGCAGCGGAGGTGTGGCACGCAACATCGCCCACAACCTGCGGCTGCTGGGGCATGACGTGCGTCTGGTGAGTGTGCTGGGCGGTGACATCTTCGGCCGCATCTGCCATGAGCAGTGCACCCAGTTGGGACTGGACCTGTCGCTCACCGAGCGCATCGACGACATGCGCAATGGTCTGTATCTGTGCGTCAACGACAGTCAGGGCGACATGGTCACAGCAGTGGCCGACATGGACATTGTGGCACGCATCAACCCCGAGTTCTTGGCTCAGCGCATCAATGCCATCAACCAGTCAGCACTGGTCATAGCAGACACAAACATCGCTGTCGATTCACTGCAATATCTGCTGGACCACTGCATGGTGCCACTGATGATCGACACCGTCAGCACCGCCAAGGCACCACGCATCGTCCAAGCCTTGCAACAGTGTGCCACCCACCATCTTGACACGCTCAAACTAAACCGCCAGGAGGCACTGGCTGTGACGGGCTGCGACACGGTCGAGGAAGCCGCATCGCAACTCACCGCACTGGGCGTCAAGCACGTCTACATCACACTGGGGAGCGATGGAGTCTACTGCACCGACGGCACACAACATGAGCATTTAGCAGCCATCGCAACCCAAGTGGTCAACACCACTGGTGCGGGCGATGCCTTTGTTGCCGGATTGGCTCATGCTGCCATCAACGGCATCGGCTGGCCCGATTGCGGTGCTTGGGCGCAACTTGCCGCCCATACTGCCTTGCTCACCCCGATGACTGTCAACCCCGACATCGCTTCTTTTTTTAATGAAGAATGAAAAATGAAGAATGCACTATGACCTCTACCCACTACCAGCGCGCAGCGCGGTCTAAAATCTAACAACTAAAGTCTAAAGTCTAACGTCTAACATCTAAAGTCTAAAAATGAACAAATACCTATCAATATCACCTGAGGTGCAACAAGCACTGCAAGCCGGGCGGCCAGTGGTTGCCCTGGAGTCGACCATCATCTCGCATGGCATGCCCTATCCGCAGAATGTAGAGACGGCCATGCGCGTCGAGCAGACCATCCGTGACTATGGCGCTGTGCCGGCAACCATTGCCATCATCGGCGGACGGCTCACCGCGGGCTGCACACCCCAACAAATCGAGCATCTGGGCCGCAAGGGCACCGACGTGACCAAGGCCTCGCGGCGCGACCTGCCCGTGCTGGTGGCCGAGCGCGAGGACGGAGCAACAACAGTGGCCACAACCATGATTATAGCTGCCATGGCGGGCATACGTGTGTTTGCCACAGGCGGCATTGGTGGTGTGCACCGCGGTGCCGAGACAACCATGGACATCAGTGCCGACCTTGAGGAACTGGCTCAGACACCGGTCATGGTGGTCTGCGCCGGACCCAAGGCCATCCTCGACCTGCGACTCACACTCGAATATCTCGAGACCAAGGGTGTACCTGTCATCGGCTATGGCACCGACGAGATGCCGGCATTCTACACCCGACACAGCGGACATCCGGTGGACTACCGGCTGGACACGCCACGACAACTGGCACAGGCATTCGGCGCAAAACTCGGCATGGGTCTCAAAGGCGGCATGCTGGTCACCAACCCCATCCCCGAGGAGTACTCCATGCCAGCCGATGTCATCAACCATGCCATTGACGAGGCGCTGGTCGAGGCCAATCGACTGGGCATCCGCGGCAAGGAAATCACGCCTTATCTGCTGGACAAGATTCAGCAACTCACTGGCGGCGACAGCCTGGCAGCCAACATCCAACTTGTGCTCAACAATGCCCGCCTGGCCGCTCGCACAGCCAGAGAACTATGCAGCTGCTAGCAACGGGGCTCGAGTGACGAGTTGCCAACCTGCAGGCCTCTACAAGGTAATGAGAAATCTCACGCAGATGGAGCCTCACCCCGCCCCCTCCAAGGAGAGAGGAGAGGCATTTTATCTCACGCAGATCAAGCAGATAAAATTCTTTAATTCCTATAATTCTTGATAAAAAACTCATCCTGGCAGCAGTTCGATAATTCGAATATTCCTGATAAATAATCCTGATA
>DEKO01000132.1:14867-15272 GCA_002353885.1 Porphyromonadaceae bacterium UBA2720 | reverse complement strand
CGGCGCATCATGTCGTTGACCACACTGGGTGAGTAGTGGTCATAACAGCCGGCACCCACAAAGCAGGTCAAAGGCGTGTTGAACGAACCCAGCTCGTCGAAGTAGCGACGGATGTCAACCTCGCTGAATGCGTCGGGCAGAGCATACTCACGCTTGAGCACTAACTCATTGGGCACGTCCTTGTACAGGTCGTCCAGCGAACGCTCACCACAGGTGTTGAGCATCACGCGGATGTCCTCGTCGGTATGCGGGAAAAACTTATAGTTCATTTTGTTGTTACAATGGTTGAGTTTTGTTGTTAACAATCACGAATTATCGATTGATTGAAAAATCGAATGTTCGAGCATTCGAATGATCGATAATTCGTGATTCTGACAAAAGTTGTGATTACTCGCCGATCATGGC
>DEKO01000132.1:14648-14794 GCA_002353885.1 Porphyromonadaceae bacterium UBA2720 | reverse complement strand
TTGATGATCCAGTTCTCAAAGGCGTCCTTGTTGATCAGACCGGGCTCGTCCTCCAGGGCCTCGTTGACCTCGACCACGGTGCCGCTCACTGGGCAGATCAGGTCGCTGGCGGCCTTGGTGCTCTCGACGGCGCCGAAGTCCTCGCC
>DEKO01000132.1:0-14533 GCA_002353885.1 Porphyromonadaceae bacterium UBA2720 | reverse complement strand
TGCGACTCGCTGTAATAGAGTCCTTCGATAATCTTACTCATTGTGTTAATTATAATTTGTTTTAATAGTTAGTTGTCTAAAAAAGCTAATGATGCATTGTGCATTATTTCTTGTAGTTGGGCTGATAGAAGCGTTTCTTCACCACAGTGGCAGGGAACACTTTCTTGCGGATGCGCACGCTCAGCTCATTACCCAGAGCACCAACGGCACGGTCGACAAGAGCGAAAGCCAGGCTCTTCTCGCACGAGATGCTGCGGTAACCAGTGGTGATGTAGCCCACAACCTTGTCGCCGTCAAGCACTTCATATCCATGACGGGGAATGGCCTTGTCCTTCAGCTCCAGACCCACCAGCTTCTTAGCGCTGCCCTCGGCCTTCTGCTGGGCGCAGGCGTCGCGGCCGATGAAGCCGCCTTCCTTGTCGAGCTTGCAGAACATGCCCAGTGTGGCCACGATGGGCGAAATCTCGGCGGTCAGCTCGTCGCCATACAGCGGCAGACCAGCCTCGAAGCGCAGCGTGTCGCGGCAACCTAGACCACAGGGCTGGACGCCAGCAGCCATGAGCATATCCCACATCTTCATGATCACTGCAGCACTGGCATAGACCTCAAAGCCATCCTCGCCCGTGTAGCCTGTGCGGCTAACGATAATGGTCTCGCCGTCATATTCAATCTCCTTGTGAGTATAGAAGGTCAGGTCACTGCAGTCGATGTTCAGTACGGCGGCCATGGTCTTCTCGGCCTCGGGACCCTGAATGGCCAGCTGCGAGTAGTAGTCGCTCTGGTGGTCGACCTTGACGTCAAAGTTGGCGGCTTGCTCGTTGATCCAAGCCACGTCCTTGTCGATGTTGGCGGCGTTGATGACCAGGAACAGGTCGTTCTCGCCCATTTTGTACACCAGCAGGTCATCCACGGTTCCTCCGTCGGGATAGAGCATCATGCCATAGAACACCTTGCCCACCTCGGCACCGGCGATGTCGTTGGTGAAGATATAGTTGACAAATTTCTCGGCCTGGGGACCAGTGATGCGCACCTCACCCATGTGCGACACGTCGAACACGCCGACGGCCTTGCGCACGGCGTTGTGCTCGGTCTCGATGCCATTGTACTGGATGGGCATGTCATAGCCTGCGAATGGGCTCATCAGCGCGCCCAGGGCCACATGCTTGTCGTGGAGACAGGTGATTTTGATTTCGTCTGCCATAATTGTGATTTAGTCGGTTAAAAAGTTAATAAATTGATTTGTACTTAAATTCAGAATGATTTGGCGCACCTCAACCTTGTCGAGAGCGTCGGTTAGAGCTAGGTGGGTGAACTGCACACCATGCAGCTTGTTCAGCAGGCCGTCGTCCAAGTCGCCCACCAAAAAATAGTCGCCGGCCAGGTTGATGGCGGTGATGCGGTTGCGGTTCAACTCCAGGCTGACTTGCAACTCGCCCACACCCTCAATGCGGCCTTGCTTGACCAGGTTGCAGCGCGGATTGTTGCCAAGAATGAACTCGGGTGCGAGATAGGTCTGCATGATTTGTTCTATCTCGACAATGTCACGCTCATTCAGCTCTATCTCGCCGTCGCACAATGTGCGCCGCACATGAGCCTTGAAGTCTTCCAGGCCGATGTCGCTGTGTTGCCGGACGGTGGTGATGCGGCTCGCCACGCTCTTCACGCCCTTCGACTCCAGCTTGCTCTTGCTGGGAGTGATGGCATGGGTGATATGCGTCATGTCGGTGTCGTAGAGCATGGTGCCATGCACGATGCTGCGACCCGGCAGGTGATAGAATGCGTTGCCGCTCACCTTCTGGCCAGAAATCAGGATGTCGTTGCGACCGTTGTCGCTGGCGTCAAGTCCTAGCTGGCGCAGCATGGCCACCACGGCATGAGTGTAGTGCGAGTAGGTCAGCTCGACGTTGTCGCTGCGCGTGATGTAGCTGAACATGATGTTGTTCATGTCAGCAAACACGCAGCCACCACCACTCTTGCGGCGATAATACTCAATGCCATGCTCACGGCAGTAGTCCAAGTTCACCTCGTTGTCAATCAGTTGATTGCGACCGAAGATTACTGTCGGGCGGACTTGCCACATGAAGAAGATGTCATCCTGGCCCATGATGCGGGCGGCGTATTCCTCCATGGCCAGATAGAATGGAAGAATCCGTGTCTCGTGGTGGGGCAAACTCAGGTATTTCATCTGCTTCTTCTAAAAATCTTACAAAAATACCACTTTTTCCCGACATACGCCCAAACTTTCCACCACAATTTTTCAACAATACTCAAAATTCACTTTTTGTAACTTTTATAAAGCACATCCCCTCGTCAGATGAGAGGGGATGTGTGGATAAATGCTGCAAGTTAGTTGTTGTAAAAATATGCGGCTTAGAACGCCAGAGTTGCGCCCAGGGTGAGCACATGACGGAACTCGCTCAGCCCCTTGATGTCACTCATGGGGGTGTATTTGACATAGGCTCCCATCCACATACAATCGATGCCGGCCGTGAGGTCAACATTTACCCGACGCACATTCTTGATACTCCAATGACTGTCTGCTTTGCAACCCAGATTCAGCCGTGGAATCACTCCGCTATAGGCATTGAGCCTGCCATGTATGCGCTGGCGATAAAGCAGCGGTAGTAACAGGCTGGGAATATTGATCTTGGTCTTATCTTTTTGGGCACCATCGATGATTTGCGTGGCAGTGCGGTCTTCCTGCCGCTGCAGGTATTGACCTGAATGGGTATGGAGCCCTCGCATACTGAAGCCGAGCCCCACCGACAGTCGTTGGTTGTGGTGTGAGGTATAGTAAGCCAACCCAATGATATTGAGAATACCTGCCTCATAGGTGATTCCATGGCCACCCATATTAGGGCCGATACCGATAGTCACGCCGCCTGAGAATAGGGTGAAATGTGGGTAAGAATCGTTGTGAAAAGGATGCTCAAGAATACAACCGCCGATGTGACGCACATCGATGGTATCAACTGTTATTGTGTCAGTCGAAAGGTCCTTAAATAGCACTTGTCCATCGGGCGACTTGCCATAAGTCGGCAATAGAAGGAGCATTAACAGAATACAAATAAAAGTCCTCATGATCATTAATGTTTTAGTGAGCATATTATTTCAACGCATGCTACTGGCGTTTATTGTGAACCAAGTTGCAGATTCCTTAAGGTCTATCTAGTGAAAATAATAAGGGCCCGCACATGGCGGACCCTTGATTTGTCGCAAGTTGGCAAATGCGCCTTATTTGGTGGCAGTGCTGTCGGTGGGCTGGGCCTCACCGGCCTCGGCGGCCACACGGGCCTTGAAGGCCTCGCTCTCGGGCATCAGCCAGCTGTCGAACCACTTGAAGAACTCACGCTGCCACAGCACGCTGTTCTGCGGCTTCTGGCACCAGTGGTCCTCGTCGGGGAACAGCACCATGCGTGCCGGCAGGCCACGCAGTTTGGCAGCGTTGAAGGCCTGCATGGTCTGAGTGTAGACGATGCGGAAGTCGTTGTCGCCTGTGGTGCACATGATGGGGGTGTCCCAGTTCTGCACATAGTTGGCGGGGTTGCCCACGCTGTAGCTCTTCTGAGCCACGGCATTGCTCTTGTCCCAATACGGACCGCCCAGATCCCAGTTGACAAACCACAGTTCCTCGGTCTCGAGGTACTGGCCCATCAGGTTAAAGATACCGGCGTGTGCCAGGAAGGCTGCGAAGCGCTTCTGGTGGTTGCCGGCCAGCCAATAGACCGAGAAGCCGCCATAGCTGGCGCCGGTGGCACCGATGTGCTCGCCGTCGATCCACGGCTCTTTCTTCATATAGTCGACCGCGCTCATGTAGTCTTTCATGTTCTGGCCTCCGTAGTCGCCCGAAATCTGTGCGTTCCACTCAGTGCCGAAGCCTGGCAGGCCGCGGCGGTTGGGGGCAATCACGACATAGCCGTGGTTGGCCATGATGCGCAGGTTCCAGCGATAGCTCCAGAACTGGCTGACGGGCGACTGAGGACCACCCTCGCAGAACAGGAGGGCAGGATACTTCTTCGACTCGTCGAAGCCTGGGGGCAGCAGCACCCAGGTGGTCATCTGCTTGCCATCGGTGGTGGGAACCATCACCTTGCGGCACTCGACCTTGCCCAGTTGGGCCAGAAGTTCGTCGTTGACGTGACTCAACTGCTTGGGCTCCTCGCCGGCCTTGAAAGCAAACACCTCGTTGGGCTCCAGATAGCTGTGGCGCAGGGTCACGAACTGGTCGCCGGCAAAGGCCAGGCCGTCGTAGTCGTACTGGCCGGCGGCGATGGTGTCAATCTTTTGTGTGGCAACTTCCATCCTGAAGATGGGCATCGTACCCTGGAACGGGCAGATAAAGTAGAGGTACTTCTCGTCGGGCGACCAGAACAGTGCATCCACACTGTAGTCCCAGTTGGCGCTCAGGTCCACCTTGTTGCCGCCGTTGGCGTCCATCATGAAGATGCGGTTCTTGTCGGCCTCGTAGCCGTCATGCTCCATCGAGAGCCAAGCAATCTTGCCGCTCTTGCTCACCACGGGGTTGTTGTCATAGCCCATCATGCCCTCGGTCAGGTTCTCGGTCTTGCCGTCGGCCAGTGTGTAGCGATACAGGTCGCTGTTGGTTGAGATGGCGTACTCCTTGCCTACCTTCTTGCGGCAGACGTAGATCAGGCTCTTCGAGTCAGGCATCCAGGCCAGTTGCTCCACACCGCCCCACGGACGCATGGGCGATTCAAACTGAGTGCCCTCAAGTACGTCCTTGAGGTCGCTCACCTTCGAGCCGTCGAATGTGCCGACAAAGGGGTGGGGGATTTCGGTCACCCACTCGTTCCAGTGCTTGTACATCAGGTCGTCGATGATGCGAGCCTTGGTCTTGTCCAGGTCGGGATGGTGGTCCTGGGCGGTCTTGCCATACTTCACGGTCGAGATGAGCACAACGCTCTTCTCGTCGGGCGAGAGGACGAAGCCCTCTATGCCGTTCTCCATGTCGCTGACGCACTTGCGGCCACCGCCGTCGGCATCCATCACCCACATCTGGGGCACTGCGCCCTCCTTGTCATCCTTGTAGACAAAGGCGATCTTGTTGCCGCCATCCATCCACACGGCATTCGACTCGCTGTTGGCGGTCTTGGTCAGCTGCTTGGCGTTCTGGCCGTCAATGTCCATCACCCACAGCTCGCGGTTGCCCTTGTTCTCGGCCACGCTGACATAGGTGATGCCATACAGGATTTTCTTGCCGTCGGGCGACACCTGTGCGTCGCTCACGCGGCCGAAGGCGTTCAGCACCTCGGGGGTGAACTGGCCGTTCTCGACCGTCACTTGCGGCTTCTCGATCAGTGCGCTAGAGCCACTGCCGCCCTGCTCGTTGCACCCTGTGCCCAGCAGAGCCACGGTTGCTAACATAGTCGTAACTTTTGCTAATTTCATAAAGGTTTATTTTGTTAGTTAATGAATTTGTCAAGCATTCAGCCACGGTTCTCTATGCCGTCATTTTTATGACGGCCACCAATTAACCAACAAAATTACACCTATTTTCCCACACACACAAATTTTGCCCCGATTTTTCTCGAAAATCGGGGCAAAATACGCTGAAAGTTGCTGCTCTTTTGTTCTTATGTTCTTTTGTCTCACTTCAAATACCGGGCGGCCTCGTCCAGCAGACCTTTGACAAACTCGTCCTTCGTGAGCTTCTGCAACTCCTTGATGCTGCGGCGGCACAGGTTCAGCTCGCCGTCGGTCAGGCCGGCATTTTGCACCTTCTTGCACAGTTTCAAGATCGACGTGGCGTAGGACGCGGCCGAACTGCTCTCGCGTGCGGCAGCGCGCTTGAACGCATTGCGGTAGTGGTTGAACGACGTGAGCCACTCCACATCGTCGGCCGGAGCGTCGTTATCGCCGCCATAGACTAGAATCCGACCCAGTCCGCGCAAGCCGCCAAGGCTCTTGAGATTTCCAAGTTCTTGCAAGGCTTCCAGGTCCTTGAGGTTCTCGATGCTGTCGCCCAGGTTCTTGAGGGTCTTGCCCAGGTCGTCCAGGTCAATCATCTGGCCCAGACTGTCGGGCAGGGCTTTTTTCAGCTCAATCAGCACCGAGTCGGGCGAGCCCTTGAACACACGCATCGACTTGATCTCGCCCGGCACGATGTCATCCAAGTCGTCGCCGCTCAACTCCTTGCCGGCGACGCTCACCACATAGGGCTTGCGGCTTTTGCTGGGCTTGGGAGCGTAGGTCTTGATTGCACGGCCTGTCAGTTGACCGTCGTCGGTCTCTTTCCACTCCACCACATAGCAGTAACGCATCTTGCCGGTTGCATCTTCGGGGTCCATCATGTTGAGCAGCACGTAATTCAACGACTTGTCATCGCCCACCAGTTCGGTGTTCTCGCTGTCATAGTAGATAGAGTAACGCTGCCTCGCGTCGCCCGCCTTGTGGTACACATAACTATAGGCCTCATCACTGTCGGCCTTGAAAGCCTCGATCAGGTCATTGACCTTGCGTTGTGATGCACCGTCGGTTGTCGCAAACCGACAAACCTCCAGCAGGCCAACGCACTTGCCATTGTCGTTGCTGTTGTTGTTGCGCTGACCGGTGATACAGCCGCTTTGTTTTAGTGCCTCATAGGCTCGCTTGACGTGTGTCTGTGCCGACAACGTGGCGACCATGGCCACCATCATTGCCATCATGATTATCTTCTTCATTTTGATATATGAATTTTAAATTAGGAATTGAATTCTACTCACAGGGCAGCGAAGTGTAGTGCCACCCGCTCTGTTGAGCAGCCCGCTGTCGCCTCAGTTCCAGCAATTGTCGCTCCAGTTCCAGCTGTTCGGCTAGATACTCGCTTTCGGCCAGTTCCAGGTCGCCTGCCGTGCGCGTCACCTCCACACTGTCTTGCTGAGTGAGCTTGGCTGGTTCTGTCTTTTTCGTTGTTTGTACCTTTGCTTTAGGTTTGGCCTTTACAGCCGGATTGACTTGTCGATTGTCGGCAAGTATCTCAACCTTGACAGCAGTTTTTTCCACCGCAGTGTCGGGCTGCGCCTGGGCGGTGACCGGCGACTGCGTCATTGCCGGGGTGGGGCGAGGGTGCTGCAGCGTAAGCCCTATGGCCAACAATGCGGCCACTGCGGCAGCCGCAGCCCAGTGCCACCAGGCGATACGGCGGCGTGGTGGGGTCGGTTGGACCCATGGCATCCCCGCATCAAAGGCAGCGAACATCTGCTGGTAGGGCAGTAGCGTGTCGTCCACCTCGTGGGTGCGCAGCCAGTCGCCCAGCTCGCGCTCCTCGTCGAGCGTCGTCTCGCCCTGCATAAACCGCCTCAGCAGTTCCTCGATATGTAATCGTTCGTCTATCATCTCCATTGCAGTAGAAAAAGCTTTTACCTCGGTCAACTATGCCACGGCCTCGCCGTGGCCATCGTGCATCTATTCATTGCGCTGTGTGCATTGCTCCAGCAACCACTTCCTGGCCCGCGACAGCAGCACCTTGGCCGAGCTGGGCGTGATGCTCAGCAGTGAGGCTATCTCCTCGTAGCTGCGGTGCTCCACCTGTCGCATTACCAGCACGGTGTGCTGACGTGGCGGCAACTGCTTCAATCGCTGCGTCAGCCATCGCAGTTCTTCGTGGCTGATGATGTCACTGTCGGCCATCTTGTCGGCGATTGACAGGTGGTTGTGGGCATCGTCTAGCCTGACGGTGCGTCGATTGCGGTGCAGATCGATGGTTAGGTTGCGTGCCACAACCACCGCCAGCGACTCGACCGAGCGGTAGCGCTCCAGCTCATGCCGCATGGCCCAGAGTTTGAGCAGCGTGTCTTGAGCGATGTCCTCGGCCTCGTCGGCTGTGACCCCGAAAGCCACCCCGGTCTCGTAGGCCCGCTGTCGCCAGTGCTGTGCCATTCGCTCAAATTCGCTCTGCTCCATTCAATTCTCGTTTTTGCTAATAAAACGTACGGCTCCCCCTAAAGTAAACTCCCATTAACAAACTTTAAGCAAGAAATCCACACAAGTAGCCTGTTTAATCCAAATAATATCGAAAACAGAATGAAGCTCAAAATTTTTAGATAAATTTGGCGGCGCCTCAGCAAAAAAAGCAAGCTTTTTGCGTTCGGCTTGCACAAATTTTGTGTAATTTTGCGACAAATTACCGACCTATCATGAGAATTAAGCAACGACTTGAGCATTATCGCCAATGGCAACGCGAGCCTTTCAGCTACACGCGCGACAGTGCCACGCACAAGTGCAACAACTGTGGCGAGGAGTTTCAGGGCAACTATTGTCCCACATGCTCGCAACGGGCACGCTTGGGACGTATCACCTGGAAGAGCGTGTGGCTGGGGTTCATGGAACTGTGGGGCATGCACACACGCTCCATGCCCTACTCGCTGCTGCAGCTGCTGCTCAGGCCGGGCTACTTTATCGGCGACTACATCACCGGGCACCGCCAGGTGAGTTTCCCGCCGATGAAGATGTTGGTGATCATGGGGCTGCTGGTGCTCATCGTCAACAATCTGGCTGATCATGAGGCGGCCACTCAGCATGCGGTTCAGATGACGGTTGATGACGATTTTGAGGGCAGGTTAAAACTCCTCGTCGAGAATGCCACCACATGGCTTGGCCAGCATAAGGATTGGGGAGCTTTGATGATGTTGTCACTCCTCATTTGGCCCACATGGTCGCTTTTCCGCCTCTCTCCCCGATGCGACCACCACACCTTGCCCGAGGGATTTTTCATCCAGGTGTTCAACAGTGTGCAATTGCTCTTGCTAGTGCTGGCGCACAACTCGATTGCCGCCATCTTGCCATCCATCCGTAATGGGATTGGTAGCGGCATCTACTTGACAATCATCGTGGTCCAGCTCTATCGCACCTACAAGCAACTGTTCGGGCATAGCCATTGGGGCACCGTGTGGCGCATGGTCGTGGCTGTGACCGTGGCGTTCTTGCTGATGTTTGCTGTCTTTCTCTCGGCTGTATGTTTTCTCGTTTACCTGCTACACGATAGTCCTCAAGGATATGAATATTTGCTTGCGGGCCTGCTATTTCCACTGCCGCAGTTGGCGGTCATTCTCCTACTGCTGGCGGTCAGCAACGCCTGCATCAAGCACCAGCTCAAGAAGGAGGCAAAAAATCGGGAGAAGCAAGACGAACAGCATCAGGTCGCAAACCAAGAGTCCGAGACATCGCAATAGTTGCCAAATCGCGACAATCCGGCCTTTCTATATGCGACTGGTCAGTTGTCTCGATTGTGTTGAGCGGTTAGTTTTTCCGCCGCCGGCTTGGACCGTTCTTTCGCCCTTTTGGGGGGACTGAATGTGCTGGCGTGTCAGGTTTGGTGCCCATATGGGGGCTCTGATAGAGCTGGGCCAGCAGGTCGGGGCGGTGCAGGCGGCGAAGGGCGGCTTGGATAGCGGGACGCTGCTCCTTGTCGTACCAGAAGAAGTAGCGCCGCTGGGCCAACTTGTCGTCCTTGCTATGGGCGCAGTAGACGGGCTGTAGCGTGTAGGGGTGCAGTCCAGTGAAGAAGGCCTCGGTCGAAACGGTCATCGGTGTGGGCGTGAAGTCCTGCACCTGCTCGAGGTGGAAGTTCAGCTCACGAGTGATGACTGCCAGTTCGGCCATGTCAACCTCGTGGCAACCGGGGTGCGACGAAATGAAGTAGGGAATCAACTGTTGATTGAGGTGATATTTTGTGTTCACATGGTCGAACAACGCTTTGAATTGCCGGAACAGCTCGAACGAAGGCTTGCGCATCATCTGCAGCACAGCATCGCTGGTGTGTTCGGGTGCCACCTTCAACCGGCCCGAGACATGAAAACGGATGAGTTCCTCGTTGAATTGGGCATTTACCTTGTCGATATGGGAGTCGCCAGTGCGATGCATCGACAGGTCGTAGCGCACACCGCTGCCAATGAACGATTTTTTGACCTCAGGCAGCGCGTCCACGCTGTGGTAGATGTCGAGCAGCGCGCTGTGGTCGGTGTTAAGGTTGCTGCAGGGCTTGGGATGCAGGCACGACGGGCGTGCGCAGCGCTGGCACCGCTCCAGGTCGCGCCCGTGCATGCCATACATGTTGGCGCTGGGGCCGCCCAAGTCGCTGATGTAGCCCTTGAAGTCGGCCATCTGCGTGACCTGCCGCACCTCACGCATGATTGACGCCTTGCTGCGTGAGGCGATGAACTTGCCCTGATGGGCGCTGATGGTGCAGAAGGCGCAGCCGCCGAAGCACCCGCGGTGCATGTTCACCGAGTGGCGGATCATCTCATAGGCTGGGATGCGCTTGCCCTGATAGCGAGGGTGGGGCAGACGGGTGTAGGGTAGATCAAACGATGCGTCAATCTCCTCGGTGGTCATGGGCGGGTTGGTACGATTCACCTTGATGGCCCACTGCCCTGTGGCTTGCCACAAGTTGTGTCCGTGCCACAGGTTGCTCTCGACCTCAATGGTGCGGAAGTTCTCGGCCTGAGCACGCATTGACCGCCGGCACTCGTCCAGCGAGTGCAAAACCACATCAGTTTCGCTGTCCGAGGCAGGCATCTCGCTCAGCGGGCGGCGCACAACGGTTTGTGGAATATCGATAAGTTGCTCGATGCTGCCGTTGTTGTTAAGCGCCTCGGCGATGGCCACGATGGGCTTTTCGCCCATGCCGTAGATGAGCAGGTCGGCCGGACTGTCGATGAGAATCGACGGGCGCAGGCGGTCCTGCCAGTAGTCGTAGTGTGCCAGCCGCCGCAATGAAGCCTCGATGCCGCCGGCCACAACGGGTACGTCAGGCCAGCATCGCTTCAGGGCTTCGGCATAGACGATGGTGGGATAGTCGGGACGCGCGCCAGCGCGACCGTCGGGGGTGTAGGCGTCATCGCTGCGCCGGCGGCGGTTGGCGGTGTAGTGGTTCACCATCGAGTCCATCGCTCCGGCATGCACGCCGAAGAACAGCCGAGGCCGTCCCAACTTGCGGAAGTCGCGCAGGTCGTCGCGCCAGTTGGGCTGCGGCACGATGGCCACCCTGTAGCCGTGCGCCTCGAGCACACGGCCGATGACTGCAGCGCCCATCGACGGGTGGTCGATGTAGGCGTCGCCTGTGAACAGAATCACGTCAGCTTGATCCCAGCCCAGGTGATCCATCTCCTTGCGTGTGGTGGGCAACCACTGTCCATTAATCTTTGCCACTAAAACTATCTTAATTCTAAATTCTTGATTAAAACAAAGACTATCCTTCCAGCTTCTTCTGAAGTTTGAGAATCTCGTCGCGGTACTGTGCGGCCTCGAGGAAGTCCATGCGCCGTGCGGCGGCAATCATCTGCGTCTTCAGGTGGTCGATGGCACGCTCGATGTCGCCCTTGCCCATATATGCCACAATCGGGTCGGCGGCCACACCAGCGGTGGAGTCGAACTCGGCAGCCAGCTGCTTCTGCAAGTCTTTGGTGTCGATGACGTTGCTCTCATACTTGCGGGCGCGCGCCTGCTTGTCCTCGCTGCGCGTCATGTCGGTGTCCACGCCGATGATGGCGTTGCGGGCCTTGACGATAGCCTGCGGTGTGATACCGTGCTCCTCGTTGTACTTGAGCTGTAACGTGCGGCGACGCTCGGTCTCGTCGATGGTCTGCTGCATCGAGTGGGTGATGGTATCGGCATACATGATGACCATGCCGTTGAGGTTGCGGGCTGCTCGGCCGGCCGTCTGTGTGAGCGAGCGACGGCTGCGCAAGAAGCCCTCTTTGTCGGCATCGAGGATAGCCACGAGCGAAACCTCAGGCAGGTCCAGACCCTCGCGCAACAAGTTCACACCTACAAGCACGTCGATGGCTCCAGCACGCAGGTCATCGAGAATCTGGATGCGATCCATGGTCTCAACATCGCTGTGCATATAGGCGGTGCGGATGTCATATTTTGACAAGTAGTCGCTCAATTCCTCGGCCATGCGCTTGGTGAGGGTAGTGACCAGGGTGCGTTCGCCATGCTCGACGCGCAACTGGATTTCCTCCAGCAGGTCATCGACTTGACCGCGCGATGGGCGCACGATGATTTTGGGGTCGAGCAGCCCCGTGGGCCGGATGATCTGCTCAGTGACCACGCCCTCGCACTTCTCCAGCTCGTAGTCGGCCGGTGTCGCGCTCACATAGATGGTCTGGTGGGTCATCTCCTCAAATTCCTCAAAGCGCAGCGGGCGGTTGTCGAGGGCGGCCTCGAGGCGGAAGCCGTAGTGTACCAGGTTGGTCTTGCGCGACTGGTCGCCGCCATACATGGCGCGAATCTGCGGCACGGTCACATGGCTCTCGTCGATGATGGTGAGGAAGTCGTCGGGAAAGAAGTCCAGCAGGCAGAACGGACGCATGCCGGGCTTACGCCCGTCGAAGTAGCGCGAGTAGTTCTCGATGCCCGAGCAGTAGCCCACCTCGCGAATCATCTCCAGGTCGTAGGTCACACGCTCATACAGGCGCTTGGCCTCGACGGGGCGGTCCTCGCGGCGGAACGCCTCGACCTGGGTGCCCAGGTCCACGTCAATCTTGCCCAGTGCCTGCGCCAGGCGCTCCTTGGTGGGCACGAAGATGTTGGCAGGGAAGATGCGGAACGACTCGACGCTCTCGCGGGGCAGCTGCGTCAGCGGGTCGAGCAGCTGCATCGACTCGACCTCGTTGCCCCAGAAGATGACGCGCAGCATGATGTCCTCGTCGCTCAGGTAGACATCGACCGTGTCGCCCTTGACGCGGAAGTTGCCCATCTTCATGTCGATCTCGTTGCGCGAGTAGAGCGCGTCGACCAGCTGGCGCAGAAACACGTCGCGGCCCAGTGCGTCGCCCACATTCAGTGTCATGGCGTGCGCAGCGATGTCCTCGGGGTTGCCCATGCCGTAGAGGCACGACACGCTCGACACCACCACGATGTCGCGCCGCCCGCTCAGCAGGGCGGTCACCGTGGCCAGACGCAGCCGCTCAATCTCCTCGTTGATGGCCAGGTCTTTCTCGATATACTTGTCGGTGGCGGGGATGTAGGCCTCGGGCTGGTAGTAGTCATAGTAGCTGACGAAGTAGTGCACCGAGTTCTCAGGGAAGAAGCTTTTGAACTCGCTGTAGAGCTGCGCCGCCAGCGTCTTGTTGTGCGTAAGGATGAGCGTCGGCTTGCCCACGTTCTTGATGACATTCGCCATGGTGAACGTCTTGCCGGAACCAGTCACGCCAAGCAGCGTCTGGAACTGTTCACCGTGCTTGAAACCTTCGGTCAGTTCTTCGATGGCCTTCGGCTGGTCGCCCGCTGCCCCATAGGGGCTCACGAGCTCGAAGTTTGCGCGAGTCGGCGACTGGAACTGCTTTAACTTTCCTGGCAAGCTCTGCTCGGGCGGTAGCGGTTTCGCTATCGGTTTCGCATACGGGTCGGGTGTAATTGTCTTGCGTGCGCGTGCCATTCGCTGATGTCATGCCCGCGTAGGCGGGCATCTCCTGTTCTCGCAAAAAATAGTAAATTTCCGCTATGGATCACGAGTACAGCATTTCGGGTAGGCTTTGGGTCGATAATGCCGATTCGGTTTTGCCGGGCTTGGATTGCCGGGAATACGCCATAGGCGATATCGTGTTCCTGCTTTCGACAACCACAGCCAAAGAAATTCAAATAATTCTCAAGGATAAATCCAAAGCAGTGTCAATTTCTGACGATAAAATTGCCGGGTGTTGCGCTGAGCTGTCCCGCAGCTTTGTATGCCGTGTCCGTATGGAAAAACTTCACGAAGAATACGGCAATGCCAACGTGTTCAACGGCGGGTCCGACTACGAGGTGGTCTGTGCCGACAGGTTTGTCTGTGAATGCCTAAACGGCAAAGAAGTTAGTCGCGAAAAAGAAAGCTTTTAAGCCGAAAAACGCAGAATTTTAGCCATTTGTACTGTGCAACGCCATCAAAATGTGTATTTTTCAATGGTGAAAAGTACCATTTTGAGGTATCAATGAACAAATTGATAGTTTTGACTTATGTCCTGCGTGGCTTGGGCTTTGTGCTGGTGATTTTGAGCCTTTTTGGCCATAGCGTTTTGTTGAACCTTTTCCCGGGGTTAGAAGGAACCTCCATCAACCCGTTTTTCTATTCGGGCCTGGCGGTGTACCTTGTTGGCGCCATCATCTATTTCTTTGTGAACAAGAAACTCCGTGCCGACAAGCGCCGTCGCGAAATAGAAGAGACCGAAAGCCGGATTTTTGGAAAGAAAGACGACCAAGAGTAGTTTATGATTCAGATTGAGCATTTGCACAAGACCTACAGGAGCGGTTTCTTGATGAAACCGAAACTGGCCCTGAAGGATGTAAGCCTTCATGTGGAACCGGGTCAGATTTACGGTTTTATCGGCCCCAACGGGGCGGGCAAGTCCACCACCATCAAGGTGCTGACCGGCCTTTTGAATTTTGATTCCGGCAAGGTGCTGGTAAACGGCATCAGCCCCCGCGATGTCAAGAGCCGCCGTTTTATCGGGTATTCTCCGGAACAGCCCTACTTTTACGACTACCTTACGGGTCGCGAACTACTCCAGTTCTACGGCAAACTGGTGGGGCTAGAAGGGAACCTTCTGAACGA
>DEKO01000075.1:8930-13924 GCA_002353885.1 Porphyromonadaceae bacterium UBA2720 | reverse complement strand
CCGTCCGCCTCGACAAAAGGTAATGTTCTTTAATGAAGAATGCAGCCTGGCAGCGGACAACCCGGAGGCGGACGGCACAGGAGCGCCATCCCTACAGTCCCCCTAACCCCCTGAAGGGGGAATGCCTTGGTTGCTTCGGGACGTGCCAAGGCGCGTCCCTACCGCCACACTGCTCGTCCCCCCTTTAGGGGGCTAGGGGGACCTCAATTAGCCTCCATGGTGAGAATGAGACGGTTGCCGGTGTCGATGTGCTGCCTGACAAAGTCTCGAACATCGTCGGTAGTGAGACTGTTGAGAGTTTCGATGTAGCCTTTATCCAAATCGATGCCAAACTTGGTGTAACGCCGCATGATGTCCATCCAGTAAGTGTTGTCGTCACGGTCTTCGTCATAGACCTTGCGCAGATATTGCTTGGCCTTGTTGAGCTGTTGGTCGGTGATGCCATGCTCGACAACCCCGGCCATGACCAGCTCAATCACTTGCCGTGTCTCGGCTGCTTTTCCAGCTGTGACGGTGACATTGAGCGGCATGAAGATTACCGGGCCGTCCTGGCCATTGTTGTCGGCTGTGACACTGCAGTGTGTGTCAACATGATAGGTCCATCCTCGCTTCTCTCGAATCTCGTCGCGGAACATATCCT
This sequence comes from Porphyromonadaceae bacterium UBA2720, assembly GCA_002353885.1. Taxonomy (GTDB): domain Bacteria; phylum Bacteroidota; class Bacteroidia; order Bacteroidales; family Muribaculaceae; genus Sodaliphilus. Next base: position 13,284 of record DEKO01000075.1, on the reverse strand, counting down.
TAAACACCTGACTGCACACCCTAGCCAGCAACGTTGTTCGCAAGGTATAGGGGCAATCTCCTGTCCAGAAGTAATAGACCTTGTCCTGCGGATTTTCCATCTTCCGCGTCCAGTGATTGAAAACCTTACCGCTGAACAGGCGGTAGCCGATGTCACGCGGCTGCTCGATACGCCCATTGCCAGGCAGTGCGGCCAGATAGCGCTCGGTCATGAGCCGCAGTGAATCCTCATCAAAATCACCGATAATGTAGGCCGTGATGTCGCTCACGTCGGCAAATCGGTCTTTGTAGACCTCGAGCACACGGTCGACACTGGTTCGGTCAATCTCTGCTTCGGACAGTCTCTCACCTCCCAGTGGATGGTGGTTCCACACTCCGGCAAAGATGGAATCGGCAAACTCAAACTTTGGGTCGGCAGCACGGTTAACCAACGAGCTGCGCTGGTTCTCAAGGTAGGCTTGGAAGGCACGCTCATCCTTCTGTGGCAATGTGAGCCGTAGATAGAGCAGTTGCATGGCTGTCTCGAGGTCGCGCCGAGTTGTGGCACCCTGAAATCCTTCCTCGGTCTTGCTGACAAAGGTGCGCATGGTCACATCCTTGCCGGCAAGCACCTTCTTGAGCTCACTGGCCGTGAACTGCCCAAAGCCCATTGTTGCAGCAATGCCCGCAAACGCCTTGAATGACGGTGCATCTTCAGGCCGATAGTTCTGCGACAGTCCACCTGGTCCAGCCCCTGCAATGACCATCTCACCAGGTTTAATATCGGTCTTCTTGACCAAGACGCGCATACCATTGGACAACGTCCACTGGCGTGCTCCAAACTGTGGCACATCGCACTCGGCGACAATCTTGCCAGGAGCAGGCACAACAGCAAGCAGTCGATCGGCACGCAATGTATCGACATATGGCTCAACCTGCATGGCACGGCCCCGATGGAAAGCATCGACGAGCGACTGTCGGGTAGGCAACGCCACGCCCTGCTTGTCGGGTGCAAAAGTCATGAGCACGACATTTCGGTCGGTTGGGCTGACCAGCACGCGCAGGTGGCGGTTGACGTCGTCGAGTGTGACCTCATCGATGATGCGCTGCATGATGCGGTTGTTCTCGTCGATACTGGGAATGGGTTCACCTTGAAGATAGGCACGAACAAAGTCACGCGCATAACGAGTGTTTGCATACTTGTCGCGTTCGCGTGCGAGCCGGTCGAGTGCGGCTTGATAGGTAAGCCTAGCTCGACTCAACTCACCCTGGGTAAATCCATGGATTATCGCCCTGTTAACCTCTCGTGCCATCCACGTCATGGTTTTCTCGGCCATTCCATTCTTGCTGATGGCATTGAACTGCAACGCGCCTCGCGTCTTGCTCAAGATATACTGTCTGTCAGCCACTCCCACATGAGTGAATGGTGCATCAGGCTGCTGTTTGAGGTCGGCAAATCGTGACGAGAGCATATTTGACACCAAAAAGGTGAGATAATCGTTGCGGAAAAAGTCGGTTGTGGCCATCTGTTCTGCCGTCAGACTGCCGTGTTTGAAGAGCAGTCGCACACTGGTGGATGGTTGCTCGACATCACTCTGTACTGTTGCGATGATCTGCTCATTGTCTGGCACCTCAACAGGAGTGACTGGGACGGCATTCTTAGGATTCTTCACCTTGCCGAAGAGCGCGATAATGCGTTCGACCACCCAATCAGGGTCGATGTCGCCCACGACAATGATACACTGGTTGCTGGGGTGATACCACTTCTTATAGTAGTTGCGCAGCTCCTTGTGTTTGAAGTTTTTGACCACGTCCATGGTGCCAATGGGCATGCGTCGTCCATAGAGATTGCCGGGATAGAGTTCGGGCAAAGCCCGCTCAAGCATGCGGTTGTTGGCCGCTGTGCGATGTCTCCACTCTCCTTCAATGACTCCCCGCTCCTGATCAATGTCCTTGCCGTGCAAAAGCAAGTCGTGGCTCCAATCGCTGAGCACAAGCAAACATGAATCTAGCGCACTGAGCCTAGCCGTAGGGACATTGCTGATATTGTAGACGGTCTCGTCGGTCGAGGTATAGGCATTGAGGTTGGCACCAAACTTGACACCGATTGATTCCATGTAGCTGATAAGCGAGTTGCCCGGGAAGTGCTTGGTGCCATTGAAGCACATGTGCTCGAGAAAGTGTGCCAGTCCCCGCTGGCTCTCCTCCTCTTGGATTGACCCCACTCGTTGCGCAATGAAGAAATCGGCATGATGCTCGGGATAGTTGTTCTGCTTGACATAATAGGTCAACCCATTGGGTAGCACTCCATGTCGCACAGTCGGGTCATCGGGCACGATGTCGGCAGCATTGCTGCTCAATGCGATTGTGGCTAGCGCCACTACAAGTAGATGCTTGATATTCATAAGTTTCGATATATTAATTTAGATTTTAGTTTACGCTCAGAAGACGAATGCTAGCGAGGTCAGCAGGCGGTGGGTGCGATTCGCTTGGGTATAGTTCCCGCATTGCCAGTCGATGCCAGCACGCAGTGCGTAGGCATCGCTGATTGCGACATGAACTGCCAGCGCCGCCATCCAGATGATGCGCTCCTGTGACCCATAGGCATAGTCACGCTCGATGAGTCGCTGCAACCCGTTCATTTCGTCCTTGACACCAGTAAGCATCAGGGTTTCGTCGATGGGGCGTTGCCACTGCACACCCAGAGTGAGTGTGGTGAAAATGCGTCCCAGCTCTGCCCCACCCTTGGCCCGCATCTTCAGGTCGAAGTCGTTGAGTTGTAACTGTCCTTGTGGGTCAGCATAGATGACGTTGACATGGTTGTAACTGACAGCAGGATGCAAGTCCAGCACAAAACGCTGCCACCGATGTTGCCACACAGCATCAACTCCTGCACAGAAGCGATTCTCGTGGAAGTTGTCTAGACGGCCAATCTGCTGGTAGACCTGTGCGGCAGGGTCGCCAAAGACATTCTCAGTGCCCACACGCCGTGAGGCTGATGTCGTGGCTCGCAGAGCCCATGTCGATGCCATCCATGCCGCCTCGGCCTCGATGGCATTGTGGGTGACATGAGCCATAGGCAGTTTGTTAAGCGAGGTCAGCACATTGTCGAAGGCAAAACGTGATGCCTGCACCGATGCACTCAATCCCCGTCCATCGACGGGATGCGCATTGAGAGATGCAATCCAGCGATTGCCCTTATAATAAGTGTTATAGCCCGTGCCAGCAAATCGGCCATAGTCATTGGTCAGACCTGTGAGATGAAACAGTTTATCATTACCCATCTCGCTGTAAAAGGTCACATTGTTGGTCTGCTTGTACTTCTTGAAGGCGACTGATGCTGCAGCGACATAGTTGCCACAGTGAAATCCCACTCCTGCAGCAATATCGAGGTTGGCCGTGACATTGCGCGGACGTGGATCGACATTGCGATAGTAGAGCCCTGCAGTGTAGCCAATGGTTGCGCCCCATGCCAGACGGCCACGTTCATCGGCATAGCCACCCATAAAGCTGTATCGCTCCAGTTTCATGGCCTGCGTAGGGACACTATCGGCCAGCAGATAGGGATAGACTACATCGAGGTCACTTGTCTCGTTCCAGCGGATGCCCCTCTGCCGCCCGTTGTTATAGTAGACACGCCCCCAGAGCGTGCTGGATCGGTGCTTCATGTAGGTCCGTGCGTCAAATGCCAGCGTAGTCTCGTGATTGCCCAGCTGTGTGACTAGTGGTTCGTCCTCGTGTCGTAATTGCCATGACAGACCGACATCGCTCAGCGAATAACCATGCTGCCACTGCTTAATGGCAGGATTCTGCCATGCCAGTTGCAGCAACGACTCACGTTCGCTGCTGTACCAGCGGATGCGGTCGACAACCGTTGTGTCATTCTGCGACAGTGCGGTCATTGCCGTCAGACATAATATCGATAGTAAAGAACGATTCATCGTTTTCAATTATGAATTTAGAATTAAGTTCCTAAAGCAATCAGTGAGCTAAGACTTTACTCACCTACTACAAGAAATCATTCGTTGTTGCGCGGGGTGATACCATCCCAGGTGAGTTGGGTGCAGGGGGTGCCAGCTATGTCAATGGCAGTGCCTTGCCGCTCAATCTCGCTGGGTGTGCAGTAGGGATTAAAGTCCTCGCTACTGTTGTTAGTGTCCTTGAGCACCGCCTTGCCGTCACGCAGATAGAGCATCTTGCGCCTCACGCTGTGGAAGTAGCGCGACTTGTCATGATCCATAGTGCCACAATGGGTCCAACCTCGGTCCAATGCGGGTGATGTCACATTCCACTCATACTCGGCAGCGACACTGCAGTTGACCGCATCGACAATCCATCGGTTGGGCACCATGAAGGCCTGCTGGCTCATGGGGTAG
>DEKO01000075.1:0-8899 GCA_002353885.1 Porphyromonadaceae bacterium UBA2720 | reverse complement strand
TAGGTGTAGTAATAATTGGGGTCGGCCAGATACTGCTCTTTTTCCATGGGGATTCGTGCCAGAGCCCAAGCACGGAATCCACGATTGTGCAAGACAAAAAACGAGAGCGTGTAGCAGTACCATTTGTCAAGATTGGCCACCATAGGGCCGTCGACATCCATGTGGGCTGGCTTGGTGGACACATCGTACCACTCGAAGTCGGCCGCACTACAGTCAAACGAGTTCTCATTGGCTACACGGTGGTCAATGCCCGTGTCAACAATCCACAACTCCTCGCCTGGTTGCACAGGATAGTCGTGCCCATTTCCTGGAATGGTGTATAGGGCTTGCACAGTCATAGCCGTATCCATGACATTGGGGCGGTAGTTATACTTGTCGGTGGTGACAAACTTCGATTCCAGCAGGGTCAGTCCATCGGCATAGAGCACATGGTCTGTGTTGTTATATATCTTGATGTAGTCATCACCATAATACTGGCTGCCATTGGGCCGCAAGGTGCCAGTAAAGAAGATCTCGGAGATGACAAAGTCATCGTTCTGCACAGCCTCATAGCAAGTCAAAAGTATCTCGGCCTTGCCACTTGCCACCTCGACCGACGGCGTATAGGCCTGCACATGTCGTGTCACCTGTCCACCATCGGTTTCATCGAGCGTCATCACATCGGCCTCGTAGCTGATGTCATACAGTCCCGTTTTGAGTTCCAGATCAGTTCTTGCCTGATAGATGGCTGTTCGGCCCGTTGTGACATTTTTGACCTCGAAGCGTTCGTTGATGACCTCGCCACTGATGCCCTGCGGCAAAGTCACTTGTACCACAGGCTGGACCAGAGTCACACTGTCGCTCAATTTATCGTCGCAAGCAGTCAATACAAGTAAAATGGTTGTTAGCAGTAATATCTTTTTCATCATTAAAAACTTAACTATAAACTTTCAACTATAAACTCACATTCAGTTCCATGCCAAAGTAGGGATCGCTGATGCGACGCACAGTCAGACCATTGCTCTTGTAGTCGGGCATATAGTCGAGCAGTCGGTTTGCAAAGACAGCGACCTTGAGGTGCTTGCCTATCTGCTTGGTGGCTTTGAGGTTGACATAGATAGCCGTGGGCACCGTCTGCGTGCTGAACAACTCGTCGTTGTAGGTCCTCACTAGATAGCGCAGCACTGCATCGTCCCGCATCTGCTCGGTGTAGGTGTGCAACTGCCCATCAGCCACATCAAGATAGCTTTCGGGCACTCCATTCTGCCACAAACGGCGTGTTTTGACAAACCATAGACATTGCACCGACGTGGTGAACACAAGCCCCCAGCGGGTAATCTGCGTGTCAAACATAAAATTGGTGTTGAACTGGTTATTGACACGTCCGTCATTGCTGTTGTAGTAGCCCACATAACGGTTGCTCACCGGCTCACTGTCAACCACATCGCTCACAGTCTGATAGAGCATCTGCGAGTTACTGTAGGTCGAGCGGAACCATGCGCCCGTGATGGTGAGAGCTGTGCGCAGGGGCTGCCACCGCGCCGTGGTCAGCGTGAACTCGATACCTTCCTTGTCGAGTCGGCTGCCATTGGTCACGCGACTGTAGCCATTCAGCTCACGAACAAGCGTCGAAGGGATGGTATCGAGCATCGGTGGCTCGGTGAGCGACTCGGGATGGATGTTTTGCGCATCATAGCGTGTGTACTCATAGGGCTGATAGAATGTGCTGTAACGGTAGCCAGAACGCAACCGCTCACGGAAGTATGTGACCGAGAAAGTGTTCTTGCCCCACTTGCCACCCAAACGCACCTCCCACTTGCGGTTGGTGGCTGGACGCAGCTGATGGTTGACAGTCGGGTCAATGTAGGTGCGCAAACTGATGCGACTATGCTCCAACGGTTTGAGTACGTCGTAGTAGTTGAGTTGGATGAAGTCGTTGTAATGCACCTGAGGGAACAAGTATGCAACCGTAGGCATCTTGGTGGTGATGCCATATCCCCCAGCCAGATAGAGCTGCATCTCATGACCTGCAACCCTCCATACAGGCATGGTCCACTTGGCATTGACTCGCGGATCGAGATAGGGTCTGCCCGACAGATGATAGGCGGCATCCAGGCCAACCAGCTGTATTGTGCGCAGTCCCAGCTGTGCTTCCAGACGATGGACACCCAACGGCAGAGTGACATTGTCCTCGGCATAGAACGAGAGCACGTTCAGTGCGGGTATATCCTTGTAGGCCCGTGGCCGCGTGACCCATGCCGCAGCCAGCGGACGAGTCAGGTCATAGACCTGGCCGTCGCCATAGTTTTTCGACAAGGTCCACTCTCCACCTAACTTATATAAATTACTCCAATTTCCCACCGATGCCCTACCCTCGGCCTTGAGTTTGACAAAGGCATTGAGCGGCTTGCCGTCACTCACATAGTCGGCAATATATGAGTTGAGCAGGTATTGTCCGTCGTGCACGCCCTCATCCATCGAGGTCGGTGCCACCGAAGCACGCTGCGGTGCCACCTCTTTGTGCCGTTCAAGACGGTCAACTTGGTAACTTACACTTGTATTGAGGTTGATGGTATTGAGCCATGTGATGTTGTTGAGTGTGAACGTCAGGTCGCTTGTATAGTTGATGCGATTGTAGGACGACTTGTACTCGTTCAGTTTGAGGTAACTCAAGTCGGGATCTTGCTTGGCATTGTCAAACGACCCCGTGTAGTCAAGCCCCGTAATCCATCCTGTGTTGAACGCTGGCCTCTCCCAGCGCAAGTTAAGGCGTGCTGATAGGTTCAGACGCTTGTAGTTCTCCAGATTATTGCGAGGGTCAACCTTGCTGTCCAGATATCCCCCGTCCACATTCATGATATGTCCCGAGTTGCCCAAATTGAAGCCTTTGCCCAGTGACACCAGTTTGCTGTACTCGTCGGCCTTGAATCGTGCGGTTAGCGGTGTTGCGCGGCGAATGCGCTTGATGTTGACCATGCCGCTGGTGAGGTTGCCATACTCGGCACTGGGAATACCACGGACCACCTCGACGCTCTCGATGTTATCGGTTGAGAGCGCGCGCATGTCCACTCCCTTGTTGGTCATGTCCTTCTTGTACTCCGGCGAGGTCATGTCGCTGCTGGCATTAGGGATGTTCTGCATATTGGCATCGCCGTTGATGGGCGCTCCGTCAACGACAAAAAGCGTCCCCAACGAGGTGATGTTGTAGTCAGGATTGCTGTTCTCGGTCCCCGTGGCACCTAGGTTGCCCGTCTCGCGCAATTTGATAGCATTGACACTACCCATATCAGGGTCGTGGCTGATGTTGCCTGGTAGGAGCTCCATCAGGTCACTGAAACTGGTAGGCTGCAGATGTGCCATGGCATCACGGTCGATGCGGCTACTGCTGGTCATGCCAGTCGACTCCTTGGCTGTGACCACGACCTCGCCCAGCACACGCGAGTCTTCCTTTAGCTTGAAGTTGAGCGTGCGCTCGGCACTGAGGGTGATGCGTTGGCTGACCTTTGAATATCCTACATAACTTGATGTAATAGTATAAGTTCCTGGCGCCAGCCGCAGGTAGTAGCGGCCATCGGCATCAGTGGGCACCGACTTGCCGCCTGGCTGTGCGGTTACAGTGGCAAACTCGATGCGCTCGCCCGTGTTTGCGTCGCTCACCACCCCCTGCAGAAGCACATCAGCAGCCATTATCTGCAAGTGGATGATTATCAGCGCTATGCTTAAATTAAATTTTCTCATCAACCCTATTAATTAATAATGTGCAAAATTACAAACGCCTCATGCTGTGGACAATACCAACATTTAGGGAATTTCAAAAGAAAAATCCTCAAATTTGGCGATTTCGCAGAATTTGGCGCAGCAGTACCTTTGCGGTGAGAAAATACAACAAAGTGTTTCATTAATTAATAGTTCCCTAACAATGAAGAAAGTTTACACATTAACCCTTGCGTTACTGGCATCAATGTCAATACTGGCCAACGCGCAGTCGCTCAGCGACACCCAGACCCTGTGGGGCAAAGCCATCACCAACAGCAGCGCATCTAGCACCACCCAAGGCTCCAACATGATCCTAGCACAAGATGGTGGCCTTTACATCGCAGGCAGTGCCGGTTCGGTCAACGCCAACGAGAACATTCTCTTTGGTGATGATGTGATGGCCACTGGTGTCACCACCTATGTCGGCACCTCGACATCGGGCAGTCAGCAACTCTTTGTGAGCAAAATCACCTCGGCTGGCGACTTGCAATGGAGCATCTACACCACCAATGGCGAGGTTGGCAGCAATGCAGTCTATCTGGCCAACACCAGCGATGGCGGTGTCCTTGTTTATGGCAAGATCCACCACACCCAAGGTGCCGAGGCCAACAATCTGGAGTTCAAAACCAGTGGCGGCAATACGCTGACCTATGACTGGACAATCGATGATGGTCACCGCTACTACTACGGTTTCTTGCTCAAGGCTTCGCAGAGCGGCGACATCGACTGGCTCAAGATGATTGAGGTGAGTCACGAGGCCATGCCCACAGCTACCACCTACAACTGGGGCACCCCCGAAGCCATCTATCCCGCTGGCATTGGTGTGGACGATCAGGGCAACATCTTCTTGGCAGGTCGCCAGAACCTTGACCTGTATGTAGCCAAGGCCGATGGCAGCACCGTCACAGTTCCCGCCCACAACAACGAAGGGTGGGATGGCGACAGCCAGAAAGGCATCGGCAACACCTACGTGCTGAAGTTGGATGCCAATGGCAACTATCTGAGCCACATTACCACTGGTGGTCAGGCCACTCAAGACCGCCCGTTGGCCATGGCCATGAATGATGGGAAAATCTACCTAATGAATCTGATTACTGGTATAGCCAACACCGATGTTACCCTGGGCGAACTGAGCGTCACTCCGACCAACACCATTGCCAGTCTGTCGACGGCCTGCCTCGACACCGACCTGCAGCCCATCTTCTTCAAGCTCTATGACAACACCTTGAGCGGAAGCACTGTCCAGACACCTAATGTTCGTGTTTATGGCAACGATCTCTATCTGGTTGGCAAGGCCAAGATTGGTTTCGACATTGAGGGCGAGACATTCACCACCCAGCACACTCGTGACGGTATCATCATCAAGGCCGATGCCACTACGGGCGAGCTGAAACAAGCCTACATCCGCCAAGTCAACCAGGCAGGCTACTTCGATGCCTTTGTTGACAAGGACGGCAACCCCTATGTGGCAGGCCATAGCCTGCTGGGTCCGCTGAAAATCCAGCAACTAGACCAAGACCTCCAGCCCACTGGTGACGAGGTTGATCTTGTGAGCAGAACCAGCGACACGCAGTGTATGGTCAATGATGGCAAGAAGCTGTATGCAATGGTTCGATTCAACAATACCACCAATCTGTATGGTGACCAGATTTCGGTGACTTCGAGCAAATTTGCTTGCTTGGTTTCTGCATTTGAGCTACCATTTGATGTCACGACAGGTGTCACCCACATTGTTGCAGAGCAGACCAAGCCGACCCACAACAACGTCTACACCATCGATGGTCGCCTGGTCAAGCAGGGCGACACTAGTGTTGCCGGTCTGCCCGCAGGCCTGTACATTGCCGGTGGCAAGAAAGTTGTCGTGCGCTAATCGCTAACCAGACAGAAGAACATAAGGACTCCAACTCTCGTCCTTATGTTCTTTTGTCATATATCCTATCAACATGAAGAAAACTGTATTTTTGACTATGCTGGTAACGCTGGCACTTGCTGCTAGCGCACAAGTTGGCGACATCACCACCCAGTGGTGCAAGTTGCTGGATGCCAAGGCTCCCGACATGGGCATCGACATGGCACTGGTCGGTAACCACGTCTACAGCCTGTCGGTAACTGGAACTGTCGTGGGCGACGGCGCGACGGGCTGGGATCATGGATATATCGACCCCACCGCCACCATACACTACGACGGGCAGAGCATCTGCACGGGCGCGGCCTACGAAGGGTCGGGTTACAACAACAACCTGAACATCCTCAAGACCGACCTCGACGGCAACCTGCAGTGGTGCGTCTACTCGACCAGCGGTGACGTGGCATCGAACAACGGCGGCATCGTGGCCGCATCCGACGGCGGCGTGTATGTGTCGTTAGTCATGCGCCACACCGACAACCTGCGCACCCAACCGCTGCGTCTGGTCGATGCCACTGGACAAGAAACCTTGATTGACTGGCAACTGCCCAACCAAGAAGCTAAACGCTGGTGGCAAGGTTTGCTGATGAAAGTCAGCGAGGCTGGAGTCATCGAGTGGACACGGGTCATCGAGGTCAGCCATGCCCCACAACCCAATGGCAGCGGCGACAATGCAGACCACACCGGCTCGGCATTCTACATCTACGGGATGGAGAGCGACAGCGATGGTAACTTCTATCTCACTGGCCGATATGCCAACCCCATCACGCTGGCTAAGGCCGACGGCAGCATCATCCTGACCCCACACAATACTGAAGGCTGGGACGGTGACTCACAGAAGTCGCGTGGCGACCTTTACGTTATCAAGTGCGACGCCAATGGCTATGTCACCAGCACCCTTACCACCACTGGTGTGGCCAACAATGAGTCGTCCTCGACACTGGCCCAAGCCGGCGACGACTTGATTGTCAACTTCATGGTCACTGGAGCAGCAGCCGAAGGCAGCACCATCGGTCTCGATGGCCATGAGATCAAGATTCCGAGCAGCCAGATGAGCATGGTCACCGCGCGCATCGACCATGACCTGCATGTACAGTGGGTTCAGTTGTTTGAGGGCAACGTGTGCGGCGGCCGCGGCAGTGTGATGCAGAACAACCATGTCAATGTCATCGGCCAGACAATGTGGCTCACAGGCATGGGTAACTTCACACTGAGTAGCGAGGACGGCTCTCATAGCATTGCCACTACCAGCGGCAATGTGCGCGAGGGCTACGTCATCAAGTGCGACGCAGCGACAGGCAAGTGGCAGAAAGCCACCTGCAGCAAGACGGGCGTTTTGGCCGGCCTAAGTGGCATTTGTGGCTTTTTGGGTGGCTTTGAGGACGAGGGCGGCAACTTCTATGCTTACGGCTACTCCTACGCCTCACGCGTGATTGAAACCGACGACAATTATGAGGTCGAGGGCTACGGCATCATTCTGGTGCAATATGACAGCGAGACACTGGAGTCGACCGACTTCTGCAGCCTCATCAGCAACGGCAGCATGTCGACCGCACAGGAGTTTGTGTTAAATGACAATGTAATGTACACCCTGTCGCGTGGCCGTGATGCTGATGACGAGCAGTACGCCCTGCACCCTATCGGCAGCGACATGCGCATCCGCACCCAGAACTGGGCCATCGTGCTGGCCGCCTTCGAGCTGCCCTTCCAGGTTAAATCAGATGATCAACCCGACCCTCACGTTCAGGGCGATGTGACCGGCGATGGAACTGTAGACGTGGCCGATGTCAACATCATCATCAATGTGATGCTGGGCAAAGAGTCGGGCGAAGTGCTAACAGCCGCCAGCGATGTGACGGGCGACGGCACAGTTGATGTGGCCGATGTCAACCAGGTCATCAACATCATGCTCGGAAAAAATTAAACGCCAGACGTTAGTTGGACCTAAATCAATAGGATGTAGCGGACTCTCATGAAATGGAGTCCGTCATTTTCATTTCATGACAAAATGACAATTTTGCTGCCGTTTCAGCACAACAAAATGACAATCAGTCAGTTATTTAACAAGGCATAAGGTTTGCTTTTAGAAAAGTGCGGCCCCTCCAAGCCCCCATGAAGGGGGTGTACAAAGTGGCTGCCACATCAGCGGTCTTCATTCTTAATTGCCAATTCTTAATTAAATAATAAAATGAACTTCAACAATTTTACCATCAAGAGTCAAGAGACCATCCAGAAGGCGGTGCAGACAGCCCGCCAGCATGGTCATCAAGCCATCGAGCCCGAGCATCTGCTCAAGGCTGTGATGAGCGAGGGCGACTCGGTTGTCAAGTTTGTGCTTCAGAAGCTTGACATCTCACCCACCATGATTGAACGCCCCCTGGAGAACGCACTGTCGCGCCTGCCGCAAGTGGCAGGTGGCGAACCCTACTTGAGCAACACCGCCAGCCAGGTGCTGGACAAGGCCAACGAGTTGGCACAGAAGCAAGGCGACCAGTATGTGACCGTCGAAGTGTTGCTCATGGCACTATTTGAGGTCAAGTCGGCCGCATCGACCATTCTCAAGGACGCAGGCATCACCAGCAAAGACCTGCAGGCTGCCATCGGTCAGCTGCGCCAGGGCCGTAAGGCCACCGGCCAGGAGGCTGAGGAGCAGTACCAGGCGCTGAGCAAATATGCCATCAACCTCAACGAGCGCGCCCGTCAGGGCAAGCTCGACCCCGTCATCGGCCGTGACGACGAGATTCGTCGAGTGCTGCAAATCTTGAGTCGCCGCACCAAGAATAACCCCATCCTGATCGGTGAGCCCGGCACGGGCAAGACCGCCATTGTCGAGGGGCTGGCCCAGCGCATCGTGCGCGGCGACGTGCCCGAGAACCTGAAACAAAAACAAGTCTACTCGCTCGACATGGGCGCACTGATTGCCGGCGCAAAATATCAAGGCGAGTTTGAGGAGCGACTCAAGGCCGTCATCAACGAGATCACCCAGGCCCAGGGCGAGATAATCCTGTTCATTGACGAGATCCACACCCTGGTGGGAGCCGGCAAGAGCAGCGGCGCCATGGATGCCGCCAACATCCTCAAGCCGGCACTAGCCCGTGGCGACCTGCGCAGCATCGGTGCCACCACGCTCGACGAGTATCAGAAGTACTTCGAGAAAGACAAGGCGCTGGAGCGACGGTTCCAGATTGTGATGGTCGACGAGCCCGACGAGGAGAGTGCCATCGCCATCTTGCGTGGCTTGAAGGAGCGCTACGAGAA
>DEKO01000143.1:11252-14428 GCA_002353885.1 Porphyromonadaceae bacterium UBA2720 | reverse complement strand
ATGTCCTGAGCCATGGCAACTAACGTCTAAAGTCTATAAAAAATGAAACACAGATTGCTGACGATGTGTGCCGTGCTGGTGATGGCGGGTGTGGCCATGGGACAAGGCACGATGGTGAAGCGTGGCTACAGCAGGGGCGACGGCATGTCGTTCTTGACGCGTGCGGGCGTCGACCTGTCGCAGGTGGCGCGTCTGCCCGATGTGTTGGACTTGAGCCAGGATGACATCAGCTATTATCGCATGGATGTCAAGATGGGCAAATTGCTCGAGAATGTGCGTCATTTCTCCTACTATTTCGAAGTGACCGACAATGGCATGGAGGGCGTCTACAGCATCGTCGGGGTGCGCGACTATGGTGATGGCCGCATACTGGTTCTCTATTCGGTTGAGTATGGCGACGGTGGCAACCTGGAACTGGCCAGCTACAACGTGCGCGGACAGCTGGTCGACTTTGTTGACCTGGGGTATGGCCGCGTCGGCACCGCATATAACATCGACGATGACCCGGCTAGCGACATGTCGGTCTACACCACACGCTCGCTTGAACTGCCCAATGACAGTGTCATTGTCGTGCGCGAGGCACAGCAAGTGGTGCCCATCAGACTGAGTGAGTGGACCGATAAGGATGTGCTGGGCCGTGCCGACAAGACTGTGCGCTATGCCATCAACTCGCTGGGGCAGTTGCGTCTGCTGGACATTGAGTCTACCCATAGTGGAACTTACATCGAGGATAGTCACCGCTTTGAGGACATCCGCGACCTGCACTACTATCCCGTCAGCCAGTATGAGCGCATCGACCGCCTCAACCAGATGGCAGTGCGACCCGATGTGGTCAAGGACATGGCCAGAGACGAATACAGCCATGCTCACTATGAGTTGTATCATGCCGCGACCGACATGATAATGACCAACACCGTACAAGTCATCTTGTGGATGGCTCGTCATCGCGACAACAACTTGGAGAAGCTGTTTGCCAACTGTGCCCGCAGTGGCTTGATCGACGTGGGCATGATTCGCAACGAACTCAAGAAACTGCCCAGTGCCGCCATGCGCACCCGCATGGGTCGAATGCTCGACAAATGGCAGTCCCAGGAGTGATGCTTTTGAATTGAGAATCTCCCGTCAGGTCGCGGGCACTGCTGGATTGCAAATCCAGCAGAACGTAATCGAGAATTCGATGGTTCGATAATTCGATTATTCATGATAAGAAAACAGCAATTCTAGAAAAAGATAGGGAAATGAAAAAGACTTTATTCGTGATATTGGCGTTGGCAGCAGGTGCGATGACCGCTGCGGCGCAGTTAGTGACCGTGACCGGCACACGCGTGCTGGTCGACTCGTGTGCCTATTTTCCGCAACTCAACGCCGACGGCACGCAGCTGCTCTACAGCAACACCGAGGCATCGGTGCTGTCGCTCAAAGACCTGACGACGGGTCAGGTGCGCACTGTTGCCGACCAGGGGTTGCCGGGCTTTGATGCGCGTTTTGGCCCCGACGGCAAGATTTATTATGTGACGCAGCAGTTGGGCAAGGGCAACCGGGTCTATCGTGCCGCGCATGTCTATGACCCTGCTACAGGGCAGTCCCGACAGTTGCTCAAGCCCCAGCATGGTGCCGTTCAGGTCATCGCTACTGCTAAGGGGGTCGCCATCGAGGGCGAACATGCCAGTTATGTCTCGACCGACGACATCGGCCTGTATGCCTATACGCGAGGCAGCAAGCTGTATCTTTCCGACGGCAAGGGCGTGAGCGTCACTTCGCCGGCAGGCGAATGTGCCGGCTACTTGTGGGCATCGGTATCAAATGCGAGGATGATGTTTGAGGCTGCGGGCAAGGGGCTATACGTCTGCGACCTACAGGGCGAGGTGAAGCATCGTCTGCCCTCGGCATCCATGCCTGTGTGGCTCGATTACGATCGCATCATCGCCATGACCAACACCAACTTTGGTGCCCAGAAGGACAAGGGAACCTACCTCTATGTCACCACACTGGGTGGCGAGGTGCAGCGATTGACCGACCCCGAGGAGCATGCCGTGCAGCCCATGGTGGCGGGCAACAAACTGGTCTATGTGGCCGATGGCGGTATGGTCAAAGAAGCCACCCTGCAATGGTCAAAGACAGATCTTACGTTGATATCCTATGCGGCTCTGGTACCGAAGTTTGAAAAGAAGCAGCTGGACCAGAAGGCTGACGATGCCGTGCGCGTGTTCATCAATCCAGGCCACGGTGGCCACGACAGCAACGACCGTCCCACGCCCTATTACTGCCATGCCACTGGCGAGGAAACGGCTTACTATGAGTCGGACTCCAACTTCAAGAAGGGGCTGTCGCTCAAACGGATTCTCGAGAGCAAGGGCTACGAGGTGGGTATCTCGCGCTATGAAAACAAAACCGAGGACGACCTGGACTTGTTCGAGATTTCGGCATTGTCCAATCACAGCGGTGCCGACATGTTCCTTGCCATACACAGCAACGCCACCGGCATCGAGCGCAAGCTCAACTTCCCGCTGGCACTGCATCGCGGCTGGAACGGCCAACCCTGTGTCGAGGGCAGCGACTCGATAGCACGCTGCATCATGCGACACCTGGAGGGGAACCACACCACCGTGTGGACTCATCCGTCGCGCATCTACGGTGACTGGACCTTCTATCCCAACTGGGGCTACAAGACAGGCTTGGGTGTGCTGCGCTACAACAAGTTGCCGGGCATGCTGAGCGAGGGCTCATTCCACGACTATCTGGCCGAGCGCCGCCGACTGAACAACGACGAGTTCTGCTGGCTCGAGGGATGGAATTTCAGTCTGGCTATCGATGAGTACTTCGGTCGCAAGGGCACTTGCGCCACCGGCGTGGTGGCGGGTCGTGTCATCGACTTGTCGACCGACTCGCCATACGAGGGTTATAAGTTCGGCCTTGACAACTGGCAGGCTCGCAACGACGTCACCCTCTATCTGGAGGATATGACAGGTGAGCGACTGGTCAGTGCTCGCACCGATGGCATGGACAATGGCTTCTACCTGTTCCGTGACGTGAAGCCTGGGCGCTACCGCGTGGTGTGCGATGCCGACCAGGATGATCACCCCGAGGTAGTCCGCGAGGTCTATGTGCGCCCCAACGCCTCGACCTATTGCAATTTCTCGTACTGAGTGGATGATCTTGGGGGCGCCGAACGCAGT
>DEKO01000143.1:0-11228 GCA_002353885.1 Porphyromonadaceae bacterium UBA2720 | reverse complement strand
GCAGTGCCGAGCTTGCTCGAGCATTGCGTTCGGCGCCCCTAAGATTTGGCAAATCGCTGGATAGTTACTAAGCCTACCCCAACTATTAAATAATAATAAATGTGGGGCAGGGTAGGGGCGTGTTTGTGGTTTTTGCATTACCTTTGTGGGTTATTTGCATGAGACCGCATTGAAGACACGTCTCTACATATTGCCACTGTTGTTGGTCGGGCTGATGTTGCTCGACTGCTCGCTGGCGTGGGCGCAGCAGCGCACCCGCGGACTCGACTTGCGTGGAAGCGCCACCGAGATGGTCGACTCGCTGGTGCGATTGGGCGGCGACTCGCTGGAGCGCGACACGACCACTGCACCCAGTGCTGCCAAGCCTAAGGAACGGTTTGTCAAGCGCAAGGTGGACTTGGACCATGTGGTCAATTTCCAGGCTAAGGACTCGATTGTGATGTATGGCAAGAACCGCGCCACCATCTTCGGCTCGGGCCAGATTGGTTACGGCGACATCACGCTCACGGCCGAGCAGATAGCGATGAACATGGACAGCAGCCAGGTGCATGCCATCGGCACGCCCGACTCGGTGGGCGAGCTCAAGGGCAAGCCAGTGTTCAAGGACAACAGCGGCGAGTATGAGTCGCGCATCATGAACTATAACTTCAAGACGCGCAAGGGCTACATCACCGACATCATCACAGAGCAGGGCGAGGGCTTCCTGACGGGCGGCATCACCAAGAAGATGGAGAACGACGAGTATTACCTCAAGGACGGCCGCTACACCACCTGCGACAACCACGAGCACCCGCACTTCTACTTCCAGATCACCAAGGCCAAGATGCGGCCCAAGCACAATGTGGTGACAGGGCCGGCCTACATGGTGCTGGAGGACTTGCCGCTGCCCATTGCGGTGCCATTTGGCTTCTTCCCGTTCACCGAGAAGTACTCCAGCGGCATCCTGTTCCCCACCTTCGGCGAGGACTATAACCGCGGCTTCTATGCCCGCAACGGCGGCTACTACCTGACGCTGGGCAAGCACATGGACCTGGCGCTGACGGGCGAAATCTACACCCGAGGTTCGTGGGGCGTGTCGGCGCAGAGCAACTATGCATGGCGATATAAGTTCCGCGGCAGCTTCCACGTCAACTATCTGACCACAGTCACAGGCGACAAGGGCGACCCGGACTACAACAAGATGCACAACTTCCAGGTGTTGTGGAACCACACGCAGGACACTAAGGCCAACCCCAACATGACATTCTCGGCCAGCGTCAACTTTGCCACCAGCGGATATGCGCGCAACAGTCTGGACACCTACTACACCAACGCCTTCACCGAGAACACCAAGAGCAGTACCATCAACTTCACCTACAAGTTTCCGGGCACGAAGTGGAGCATCTCGACCACAGCGAGCATCAACCAACGCACGGCCGACTCGACACTGAGCGTGTCGTTCCCTAACTTCACACTGACCATGTCGCAGACAGCGCCGTTCAAGCGCAAGCGCGTGGTGGGAGCCGAAAGGTGGTATGAGAAGATCAAGATGTCCTATACAGGCCGTTTCCAGAACTCGCTCACGGCCAAGCAGAATGACTTTTTCCACAAAAATCTGGTCAAGGACTGGCGCAACGGCATGAGCCACACGGTGCCCATCAATGCCACGTTCAATGTGCTCAAGTACTTCAACGTCACCCCAACGCTCACGCTCAACGACCGCATGTACACCAGCAAGATACGGCGCTCGTGGGACCCCAATGCCAGTGCCGAGGTGATGGACACAACCTACAGCTTCTACAACATCTTCGACTTCAACTTCTCGGTGGCGTTGAACACCAAGATCTATGGCTTCTGGCGACCGATGAAGTTCCTGGGCAACAAACTGCAGATGATTCGTCACGTGTTGACCCCGACCATCTCGCTCTCGGCTGCGCCCGACTTCGGCTCGCCATTCTGGGGATACTGGGGCAAGTATGATTATGTCGACTCGAACGGCAACCCGCAGACGCGGCGATACAGCTACTTCCAGCACGGCATCTTCGGCGGGGCAAGCTCGGGAAAGAGCGGCATCATCTCGTTCACCCTGGCCAACAATCTCGAGGCCAAGGTGCGCAGCGACCAGGACAGCACGGGATTCAAGAAGATATCGCTCATCGAGAACCTGTCGCTCAGTCAGAGCTATAACATGGCGGCCGACTCGCTGCGCTGGAGCAACCTCTCGACCAGCATCCTGCTGCGACTGTTCAAGGGATTCAACCTCAACCTCAGCGCAACGTGGGATGTGTACAAGTATGGCTTGAACGAGTATGGCAACCCGGTGCGCATCAACAAGCTGCGCATCTTGCATGGCGGAGGCTGGGGACGACTGGCCAGCACGGGCACATCGTTTAACTACACGTTGAATAATAACACATTCAAGCGCAAAGGCAAGGACGGCAACAAGAACAAGAGCACATCCACGCGCAACAATGACCCGCGCGGAACCGGCGACCGCGATACGCCCGACAGCGGCAACGAAGCACCCGATGGCGTGGAACTCACCGACGAGGGCTATGCCAAGTGGGAGTGCCCGTGGAACCTGACGTTCAACTACTCGGTGAGCTATGGTTACGGCTCGTTCAACAAGAAAAAGATGGAGTATAATGGCAAGTTCACCCACTCGCTCAGCCTCAACGGCAACATCCGTCCCACCAAGAACTGGAACCTCTCGTTCTCGGCCAGCTATGACTTTGAGAACCACAAGATTGCCTACATGAACTGCAACGTGTCGCGAACCATGCACTGCTTCACCATGACGGCTAGCTTTGTGCCCGTCGGCCCCTACAAGAGCTACAACTTCCACATCGCGGTCAACTCTAGCATCCTGCAGGATGTCAAGTATGACAAGCGCTCGAGCTACAGCAACGGCATCACTTGGGACTAGCAGGCACAGTTCAAGATTCTAGTTTTTAGTTGCCGCCAGGCTGTGTTTAGCACACAGATTATCACAGATTAAATCTACACACACAGATTTAATTAAAAAATAGTATTACCCGTTGGCGGAATTAAAATTGTTGTCCGTAATTAATAGAATGTATGTGTTTCAGCTAATTGCGTCGAAGCCGCTAGGCGGGTCGTAGACCCGACTTTGTGTTAAAGAAGACCATGCAAGCACATCGAAGATGTGCGCAGCTTGGTCATAGCGAACAACCTTGGCATGTACCTCGAAGAGAAACTTTATCATTCATAGCAAGATACAACGTGCAATGTGATTTGGTTAATTCCGCCAACGGGTTATATTATTCTGTGTGTTCAGTGTATTCTGTGTGAGAAATAATCTGATTAATCTGTGTCATCTGTGGACTGATTTTTATCTGCAATATCTGCGAGATCTGCATGAGAAAAGTCAATCAACGGTGAGCTTGGCAGAATGTTTTTTACTAAAAGACTTGTTCAAGTCAATTATTATCACTAATTTTGGGCCGAAATCAGATATTGTTTTATTCATTTCTAAATTTTGTGACTATGAAGAAATTTCTACTACTTATTGCGGCAGTAGCTGTGACATTAAGCGTATCGGCTGCCAAACCAACTCACACGCTGGGCAAGCCTGTGACTAAAGCTCCTGCTAAGGTCGATATTATCACCGAGCAGCCCGAGGGCGAGGTGGTGAGCTACGCTCGTGGTGGCTACTTCCTGACAGTGAGCATTTATGGCTTTGAAGCGACCGCACAGACGGGCCAGACCAAGGTGTGCTATGCCCCCGACGGAAAGACAGTCTATATCCAGGACCCCTTGGCCTATGGCGAGGGCGTTGGTGCTTGGGTGCAGGGTGAGCTGAGTGACGATGGCACGACCATCACGGTGCCTCTGGGACAGTATGTGTCCTACAACGAGGAGTATGACTACGGCCTGGTGCTGGCATGGGGAGCTACCAGCATGGAAGACCTGGGCGATGACTTCTATTGGCTCAATTTCGTTCCGCAAGAGGGCGTTGAGGCTGTGACCTATGCAGTGGATGCAGCAGCGGGCACCATCGCCCTGCAGGGCTCGGAGGGCGATGCTTCGGCCGAATATCCTAACAACCTGAATGCGCTGGGACTGGCTGGTGTGTGGAGCGACGATGGCACGATTGCCACGCTTGAGTGGAACACCGTGTGGACAGTGCTGGGCGACGCAACACCTGCAGTGCCTGCTAATCCCGAGGCATTAGAATTCTTTGACTGTGGTGACGAGAGCGGTTACACGCGCTTCGACTTCAACATCAACCTGCAGGATGTGGACGGCAACACGCTGAACTCCGACTATGTGACTTACAGTATCTTCACCGACGATGACCAGCTCTTCACATTCGACTTCGACACCTATGGCGCTAGCAACGGCTTTGATACCGACATGACCGAGATTCCTTATGGCTACAGCGGTAATGACTTCTACTTGCGTCGCGTCTACTTCTACCGCACCAACATGGGCGACAACCCGATGTTTGCCAATCGCATCGGCATTCAGGTCTACTATACGGTCGATGGTGTGCGCAACGCATCCGACATCGTCTATATCGATGTCGAGAACCCCTATGACGCTGTCAACGGCATCAGTGGCAACAAGGTCGTGGCCAGTGAGCGTTACTACAACCTGGCCGGTCAGCAGGTGGCACAACCCAGCGGTGTCGCCATCCGTGTGACCACCTACAGCGACGGCACCACCCAGGTTGCCAAGGTCGTGAAATAGCCAATTAAAAGTAACTGATTTACAAGGGGTGGAGTGACTGCTCCATCCCTTGTTTCTTGTCCGAGACATCCTATATACATCAGCATAGATTAAGGGTCTAGGCAGAAGAAAAAGTCGCTGAAAGCGAATAATCTGAGTAACCGGGGGTGGAGCGATAGCGACACCCTCGGAGGAGAGCAAGAGTATAATCCTCGCTGAAAACGAGCATCTGAGTGGCAAATATGAGCTATACCAATTTAGTCTATCACATAGTATTTCGAACCTATCGCAGCGAAAACACGATAGTTGAAGAGCATGAGAAAGAGTTATATGCCTATATTATGGGTATAGTGAGTCATCTAATTGGCAAACTCTACCGCATTGGTGGTATGCCAGATCATATTCACATGTTAGTCAGTGTCCCTCCAGCAATTGCTTTGTCTGAATTTATGCGTCGTATCAAGCGTGCATCTAGTGAGTGGTTAAAAGAGAACCCGCATATCCCACAATTCTCAGGGTGGGGGCAAAGTTATGCTGCTTTCACCTATAGTCACGCTGACATTCCCATCGTGTAAAACTATATTATTGATCAAAAGATTCATCATAGTGGTGTTACTTTAGATAGTGAGTTACGTGAGTTAATGGCTCGTGAAGGTGTAGAAACGGATGAATATTTCCTTAATGATTAAATTGTTGCAAGAAACAAATGGTCGCTTTCAGCGACATGCTATGATGTGGCCTGTCCGAGGGTGTCGCAGGCTCCACCCCCGGTTATTCAAATCAGTCGCTTTCAGCGACATGGATGCCTCGTCATCTCGAGGGTTGCTACGATGTGTAGTGTTAGCATTACTGCTGGTGGCCGTGCTGCCCACATGCGGACAACCCAATTCTCAATTCTCAATTCTCAATTCTCAATTTCTGGCGGTTGAGGAGGGCGACTTGCTGTTTGTGGCGCAGGCCGATGACAATGCCATCACGCAGGTAACCCAGGGCATCGACAACTTGGCCATCGACCATGTCGCCATCATGCACCGCATTGGAGGAAAGGGTGGGCCGCTATACGCCCTAGAGGCTATCCCGCGGCAGGGGGTGGCGCTCACGCCCATCGACTCGCTTGTGACGCGAGAGCAAGGAGCGACTTTTGTTTTACAGCGCGTCGAAGATGTCGATGCCACTAGCTCAGTGCGCAAGGCATTGCGCTATGTCGGCCTGCCTTATGATGACCTGTTCTTGCCAGGCGACAGTGCCATCTATTGCAGTGAACTTGTGCAGATTAGCTATGTTGACCGGCAGGGTAGGGCGGTGTTCGACACCATCCCCATGTCATTTCACGACGCATCGGGCCGCATCACCGACCACTGGACCGAGTTCTACCGCCAGCGTGGCATGACCGTCCCCGAAGGCCTCCCCGGCACCAACCCCGGCCAGCTCTCCCGCCACCCCCAGGTCACCATAATACAAAAGTGACTAAAAATTTGCACAAGTCAGTGAGAGTGATTAACTTTGCATTAGATTAACGAATATTTCGCTATGATGAGACGGATAATGGTGATAGCAATGGTGCTGGTAGCGACCCTGGCCGTGATGGCCGAGGACGTGACTTTCCTCAACAACCGCCGCCAGTGGGAAGCACTGCCCACTCTCCAGTTGATGCAGATGGGAGGCGATTTCATGAATATCAAGAACATGCCTGACAGTGCCATGCTCTGCTACTCGATTGTCGCAAATCGCTATAACGAAAACCTCCAGGGAGATGAGCTGAAATCTACCATCAGAGCACACTGTTGGATAGGAATCATTTATTTCAACCTTTTCGTCAACTATGCCGAGGGCTATAAGTATCTACTCAAGGCTCAGGATTTGGCTGAAAAACACCACTATGATGATTTCTTGCCTAATATTTTCAGTTCATTAGGAAATTTTTATTGGCTACAGTCTGGATTCAAGCGTGTTGACCAATTTGATAAAGAAGCACTAGATTATCACAAAAAGTCTTTTTGGAAAACGATTGAAATAAAGAAATATGATGAGATTCCTACCGATTTAATCAATCTCATTTATATTGCATTCGAAACGGGAGAATTAATGCAAATAGCCACAGAACGAGAGATTTATAGTCGCTTACCGATACCGGACTCATCGGGACTTAAATTTGCGGCGGAGGCTATGAGTGAGGGCGTGGAGTTATTTTCAAAGGGACATTTGGAACAAGCGTTGGAATCATTCCGCCATGCATTGAACGAAAGCAAGACCTCATCGTCATTCAACACAAAATCCTTGCAGGTTATGTTTGATATGTGTATCTATAAGACACTGCTTCAATTGAGTCGAGACGACGATGCACTTGCCATACTCGAGCAAGCCAAAGAGGTAGTAGAAAACAACTTGCCCGAAGTGATACCTGGCATTTATGAGGAGCTCGCAAAATACTACATACGACAACACAATCAAGCTCTAGCCGACCAATATGAACTGCTGTGGCGACGTTCAACCGATAGCATAGCCCAAGCTAGTCAGGCCAGCAATGTGGCCACTGTCCGTTTCCTCCATGAGATTGACAAGATGAACGAGGAGCAGCAGGCACTGGCCCTCAAGCAACGGCATGACAGGCAGATGCTGTGGGTTGTCAGTATCGCCGCCTTGATCGCCATCGTGATGCTTGTCTTGCTCTATTTGAGTCGGAAACGAATCCAGCAGGGATATCGTACAATCTATCAACAGAACGTGGAACTGCTGGCGGCTGAGGATGCTCGCCAACAAGAGACTAGGGCCGAGCAACTGAAGGAGACTACAATCGAAACACCCAAATATAGTCACAACCAGATGGATGAAGACGTGATGGACGAACTGTGGCAGCAGATTGTTCATTTGATGCAGACGAGCGATGAAATCTATCAAGACGCGTTCAGCATCGAGCGGCTCTGTGACATTCTGGGTGCCAAGCGAGCGTATGTCTCGCAAACCATCAATACCAAGGCCGGTGGGACATTCACCACATTGCTTAATGAGTATCGCATTCGTGAGGCTTGCCGTCGCATGAACGACACCGAGAACTTTGGGCAGTACACCATCGAGGGTATAGCCAACAGTGTGGGCTATTCGCGTTCCTATTTCGTGCGAATCTTCAAAGAATCCACTGGCATCCCACCGTCTGCCTACATGAAACTTGCCAAGGCCGGCAACGCCGATCTCCCCAATGCCGACCCCCAGCCATCCCGCCATCAATTGACCAGAGGTCAACATCTCTCCAGTTCGGTCGGATTTCAGGTCGGACGTGAGCACTGCGAGATTACAAATCTGGCAGAAAAAATCCCTTAATCAGACACTTGGTTTCGTTTATGTGGTTTTTGATGTAATCTGCTGGCATGCAATGTTTTTGTTGTTTCTTTTGGCTGTGTCATCCTATAAGACGACACAGCGTGAGGGCTTGTGTTTTGTGACATCTTATAGGAGTAGACACCTTTCGGGACAAAATCCTTGCACGCCCCAGCACGCGGCTGTAATTTTGTGGTGACAATTCATTTATTCACCTCAAAAACCAAATAGTATGAAGACTAAAATTCTAATCTGTCTGATGACGCTCGTGGCACTTACTGCCACTGCGCAGTTCCAAATCAAGCAAGAGCCCCCTCTGCTGGACAAACACAGCCCCCAGCACATCAAGATTACCGAACAAGTAGTGAACAGCAAGGCAGCCGTGCCTAAGCCTGCACGCAACGAGAAATCCACCCACCAAGTGAACTTCATGCTTGACTTCAATACCGAAGCTCAGGATGCATACAGAATTGTTATTGTCAACCAAGACGGCATGCTTACGAACTGGGATATCGGTCTACGTAATCTTCAATACGGTTCCAACAATGCCTCAGTGCCTGAAGGCACTTACGACATAGTCACCATCTTCAGAGAGTATCAAAATAAAGGAACGGATGCACAGGATTTGCATCACTACTTATACGTCATACACGAACAAGTGACCATCGACCAAGACATGCAGCTTGATTTCTCTGTGACCGAAATCAAAAACCACATCCAATTCCAGATGCTCAACAACGATGGTGAATCCGTTGTCTACCCCTCATACTCCAGGAGTGAGGACTGGCAAATGTCGCTGATTGACCCAGGCAATGCACGTTTGGGCTGCTACCAGAATGTAATCTTTTGCAAAGATTATGGAGAAATCATTGCAATTGAGGTTCCGAATTTCCCTAGCACGGTACAAGTTGGCGATTATCTGATAGATTATCAGTGCTTATCCGATTTCTATGTCAACGATGTGAGCGACCGATATGCATTTGGCTCCAATTGTATGATTTGGGACTATGATTATAACTTTTTCACCTCCTACAAGGAAGTGCAGGGCGCTTCAAGTGATGTCACCCTTGCCAACGACCCAGCGAAGTTCAAGTTGTATGAGAATCAGTTTGAAATACCTCTTCTAGATTCCAATCAGCAAGTTGCAGACATGTTCTCATTGTTGTTGCATAATAATGCAAAAAATGGATCATTTATAAGTAATTTGCTAGTCTCCAACACTCCTCTTGAAGAAACAGGAGCTGTCAAGTTCTATATTGGTGCCAGTGCCGACGAGAGCAAGGTGGGTTACGTTCCCTATATCATGTTGTCTCAATACGCATTAACATGGTTAGATTCAGAGTGGGGATCTATTAACTTTCTCAACTGCATCATTCAATCCCCCCCCATCACTTGCATCAACGACAACGTAGTTTTTGCCACTTACGGAGCCGACTTGGATTTTGCATCCATTAATGATTTTGACCAAGAGTGGGACGAGGACGAGCAAATTTTGAAATTGTGGCCCTCTTGGCCGTCTCACCCCGCATTCACCTATTCGGCAGACAAGAAAAAAGGAAAGTATGGTAACAGTAGCCCCATATTGACAACCAATCCTAGACAATATGAGTATTCTTACACCTATAATGACGAGGCAGGTAATCCTGTGACCATTAATGGGATAAAGAATGAGTTGAAGTATCAATACCGTGGCCGCTATGGCGAAATAACAAGTGACCACCGTCGAAATGCGCAGGTCACCATGAATCTGGATGGAGAATGCGTCTATGACGGGCCAGGATGTATAGAAGAGAATGAAATTGAAAATTATAGAACCCATTTTGACTATTTGGCTGCCTTCCCTGAATTGTTCAACGGTGTAGTCGATGTCACTATTACTAATGAGGCGGTCAAAGTGGATGACTTGCCTGGTTCGAACAAGGCGCAACTACATTACACTGCTGGAGTCGAGGACGAGACACCGCCGACGATGACAATGCTCCATTTCAAGGACAATAACGGCGATGTGACCGACCGCTTCGCCACCTCCGAGGACGGCACGGTGGAATTCAGCGCAGCAGACTTCAACTTCTTCTATACTCCCAATGGGGATTGTTCCTATTTCCGCCATGCTCCTGAAACCGTGCAGGTAGAGTATGCCCCCTACGGCACTGATAACTGGAACGAACTGACCGTCGAGGAGGTACCCGAATACTATTGGCCCATTTGGGGATGGTGCTACCGCGGCTCGCTCGCTGGCGTGACGGGTGAGGCCTATCAGGGCTGGTTTGACATCAAGTTCCGACTGGAGGATGCCGCCGGCAACTGGCAGGAGCAGGTCGTTAGCCCTGCCTTCCGCATCGACAACCTGGCTTACTCGAGCGTCGAAAACATCGGCGATGGCAATGCCCATGAGGTGGCGCGCTACAGCATCGACGGCAAACGTGTCGATGCCAGCCACCAAGGCATGACCATCATCCGCATGAGCGACGGCACCGCCCGCAAAGTGCTCAATTAACGGCCTCACCCCAAACCCCTCTCCAGCAGAGAGGGGCTTTCACATTAGCAAGCAGCTTGGTAGTTGTTGCGACTACCAGGCGGCTTGTTCACATGTACACCTGTCTGACAGTTGCACTGCACCATAAATAATGTTAAAAAACCTTGCAATCAAGAAATAATTCTCAATTCTCAACAAAAAACTGAAGACTGATAACTGATAACTGAAAACTTTGTCGTACCTTTGCCCCGCAATTTTGCAAACACTATATATAAACTTAACGTAATGTACTTAGATTCAGAGAAAAAGAAAGAGATCTTTGGAACGTACGGTGCCAGCAATACTGATACTGGGTCTCCCGAGGCACAGATTGCATTATTCTCTTACCGTATTTCCCACCTGACCGAGCACTTGAAGGTCAACAAGAAAGATCATACGACTCAGCGTGCACTGAAGATGCTTGTTGGTAAGCGTCGCAAATTGCTCGATTACCTGATGCGTAAAGACATCAACCGCTACCGCGCTCTCATCGCTAAGAAGGAGCTCGGTATCCGCAAGTAATTGTCGCGCTACTCGTGAAAACAAAAGCACTGCCCACTCAGGCAGTGCTTTTTTCGTATTTCCCTCTCAATCAAAGGGTAGGGTGAGCCACTGGAGCAGACCATTGTCAGCGATGTGGCTTGTACGCAAAAAATGATACAAAACAGAACCGTCCCAGATTGTATCAAAATTGGATGTCGACCTCCACGGGGCAGTGGTCGCTGCC
>DEKO01000010.1 GCA_002353885.1 Porphyromonadaceae bacterium UBA2720 | reverse complement strand
CGAGCATTTGGATAATCTTGGCTGCGCCTCAGCAAATTGAGCAAGCTCATTTGCGTTCGGCTTGCACAAGATTATCCAAAAGTCAATCGCGTTCGGTCGCAAGCACTTAAGTTAAGGTGCAACTAGGGCGACACCGGTGTGGTGCCGCCCTAGTAGGTTGATGCGTTATCTGAGTGCGATGGCCGTGTGGCAAACTATTTAGAGACTTAGAAACCGGGTTGCCACTTGTGTCACCGCGCAGTGTCGATTACTTGCCCAGCATCAGGTCGATCATGGCGTTGATGTCGGCGATGTCGATTTGGTTGTCGTTGTTCATGTCGGCAATCAGGTTTTGAGCAGCCTTGCCCAGCATCATGTCGATGGCATTGTTGACATCGGCAATGTCGACTACACCGTCGGCATTGGTGTCGCCCTTGAGGGGCTGGTCACCGTTAGCCTCAAACTTGAAGCAGAGGTTGTTGAGGTCGAAGGTGATGGTGTACTCGCTGCCGTCGCCAGTGAACTTGTAGCTCTTGCCACCGGTGCTCAGCTGAGTGGTCACGGTCTCACCAGCCTCAATCACTTGGTCTTCCTCGGCGCTCTCGGGGCAGTAGCGGTTGGCGTTGACATCGTCCCAGCCAGTGTTGAACGGCGAGAAGATGAACCAAACGTCGCCAGGGATGGTAGCCTTAGCCTGGAAGACGCCTTCCTCAACCTCGTCCATGGCCATGCCATTGGCAGGATTCCAGTCGCCGAAGGGGACATTACCAATGATGTACATGTGGTTGGCCTCGTCGGCAGTCACAGTCATGGTGCGAGCATTCATGTCGAGCGTGACCACATACTTGCCGTCGGGCAGAGCAAACGAGAGGTCGCCCTGGCCGTCCTCGCTCAGAGCGATGGGAGTGTCAAGCACAACTGCCTGGCTCTCGGCATCAACAGCTGCAAAGCGGAAGGGTGCAACTGCGCCCCAGTTGGCATCGCTCTGTGCCAGAGCGTGAGTGAAGCCAAAGTAGGCCAACTCCTCTTCCTCACCGGTGGTGATGTTAATGTTGGCGGTGAACATGTTGTTGCCCAGCTCGGTCATCTGCACACCGACGTTGGTTGCCCATGCATTGCCATTAACTGCACCCATGATGTAGATGTGACCCTGGTCGACGGGGTCGGGCTCGATGTCGTCATTGCCCATGTACTCAAACATGACCAGACGGTTGGGCATGATCAGTGTGATCTTGTAGTCGGCACCCTTGCGGACCATGAAGGCCTGCTCAGAAGACTCGCCGAACTCACCGCACTGGATGGGGTCGCCCAGATAGTCGTCGATGGCATAGCCATTGGCGGGGCCGCCGAAGCGATACTGCTTGATGCCGTCCCAGTCGCTGCTGGTCTCGGCCAGAGCGGTGGTGAAGCTGAAGTACTTGCCACTCTTGAAGTGGACAGTAGCCTGAAATGTGCCACCCTCTTCATCTCCGTCAATCTGAGTCAGAGGAGTTCCCACCGAGGGGTCCCAAGCCTGGTCGCCAACCTCACCCAGAATCCAAACGTTAGTTGCCTGCATGCCCAGGATGCTGGCGCACACAAGCATCATTGATGTAAAGAATTTCTTCATAATGTTTGGTTAAAATTTAAATGGTTAAACGTTAAAATGGATAATTCGCTATTTTGTTACGCAAAAATAGAAATTTATTTCTAATTGGCGAATATCTAAAGTATTAGAACTTGCATTTTTGGTTATGCAAACGTTTGCATGGTTGCGGATAAAGCTAGGGGGTGAGATTGCTCTCACCCCCCTAGCGTTTGAGTGGTTTTGAACCTGTGCTTACTTCTCGATGAAGCGGAACAGGCCCATCAGGTCATTGAACACCACCTTGTAGTTGCCCGGCTTGACAGTGATGGGCGTGCCGCCCTTTGATGCCTTGCCGGCAGGGAAGTCCTGGCAACCCCAAGTTGTGCCATCGTTGGCGACAAAGGTGATCTGCGTGTCGGTTGTGACATTGAGATCGCCGTGCCAATCGTGGTTCTCGCCGTTGACGCTCTTGGTGATGAGTTTCATCTCGGTGCCGTTTGACAGGGCCATCGAGTCGTATTTCTTCACGTCAGTGATGTTGAGTGGCTCAACACGTGCAGTCGTGTCGTTGGTGTTGGCAATGATGCTGTAGTATCCTGCGTTCTCGACAGTGATGTTGGCCGAGTAGGTCTCGCCGCCGATGTAGTACTCGGTGCTTCCGGGCTTCAAGATAATCTTGAACTGCGCATTGTCGCACAGATAGGTCGGGAAGATGAGCTCATCGTAGTTGCGGGGATTGACATACATGGCCACCGTGCTGGTGTACAGTCCCATAGTGGCATGGTTGACAAACGTGCCGATGCCGATGCAGTTGCCCAGCACAAACCACACAGGAGGCAGTTCCTGCTCCTGTGGGGTCACAGTCAGAGGCAAATTGTATGCCTTGGCATTGGTCTTCACCCCATTAATGAGCAGGTTGGCAGTGATGTTCATCATCGCATTGCGCGCCTGCTCACTATTGCCATAGAAACTGATGATGGCACCCTGCAGGTCGCTGCGACGCACACGGCCTTGCACATCGCCCTTCAGAGTCACCGAGTCGGTGTTGTCGCTGTTGCGCACCACCACGTCATAGTCGACGGTGGTCTCGTTGGCGCCCGTGATGGCCAGGTTGGGGTTGAACACCACCACCGAGTCGGTGGTCATGCCGCGCAGGTCAAGGGCTGCAACTGCCGCTGGCGTGAAGCTGATGTTGACCTGCCCCGGATCGGCAGGGCTCTGAGGCTCTGCCCAGTCTTTATAGTCCTCGTTGCAGGCGCACAAGGCCATGCCTGCCACCGCGAGAATGGAATATAATGCTATCTTTTTCATTGTCTTTCAGTGTTTAATGAGGAGTTAACGAATATAACCTTCTTCCTTGGTGAAGTTCAGATACATCTTCTGGCCGGCCGTGCCCATGATGCGCTCCTGGTCACCGCCGGTGCCACGATAGTCAATGGCATTGTCAACGACACGGAACTCCGACTTCCACCAGTCGATGCCGTCGCCCAGCTTGACATAGGCGCGCACACCGCTGTCGGCTGCTGCGTCGTTGGCAAACGCGGGCGAGACAAACATCGCGTTGGCTCCCTCACCCTCGATGGTGAACATACAGCCCTCTTCCAGCTCAGACCATGCGGCGGCTGGGGTGACGGTACCCATCAGCCACACCTCAGGCTTGCGGAATTCAATCTCATAGTTGCGGTCGCGACCCACAACAGTGGTCTTGAGCACGATCAGGTACCAGCCGGGATTGTTCGAGGCGATGCGGCCATCCTTGTTGACAATCTCCTCGGCCAGGTCGCCGGTGATGGTCACATCGTCAAAACCGATGGCATCGTCGTCGGTCTGGAACTCGTTGAGCTTGATGCCATTGCCGTCGATGTAGACCATGTGCCACAACTTGTCGGGGTTGTCATAGGTGGCAACCATCTTCAAGGCGTTGCTCCAATTGTTCTCACACCAGTCGCCGACGATATAGAACTCGGTGGGCGGCAGCACGGGAGGCAACGAGAAGGCCAGTTTGACATTGTTGAACTTCACAACGTTCGACACCACACGGCTCTGCTCGATGAGCGTGAGCATGTCAGATGACAGCATGTGAGCCACCACCCGGAAGTAGATGGGCATCTCCATGGGGAAGTCGGCCTCGGTCTTGCCCTTGGCCATCATCAGGTTGGTCAGGGTCACGGCCAGCTCGTTAGCCGGAACGGTAATCTCGGGACTAGTCGATGAGGTCACCTCAACGGCATCGCTCATGCCCTCGTCGGTGGCCACCTCCACGGCATAGTTCATCGTGGTGGGGAAACCATAGTTAGGATAGGTGCACACCAGCTTGATGCTCTGTGATTGCGCCAAATCCAGGTCATATTGAGCCATCTGCGGTGCAAAGAGTGTCATCTCATACGGACCGCCGATCACGGGATTGGAGTCATTGTCGTCGCTGCACGAGGTCATCAGACCCACCGTGCATAGCAACATCAATGCTGTTTTGAATATATTTTTCATCTTCTTTTCAATTACGAGAGTGAAACATTAATAGCCAGGATTCTGCTGCAGGTTCTTGTTGGCAATCAAGTCATCTGACGGGATGGCGAACACATTGCGGTAAGCATCGAACTGACGTCCAGCCTTGTTGCCGCCCTTCCAGGTCCAGTTGTAGTCGTTGTTACCACCAAACTTGCCGAAGCGAATCAGGTCGACACGACGACGACCCTCAAAGTAGAACTCGCGGCTCCACTCGTTGAGAATCTCGTCGAGCGTGAGCGTGCTGGTGGTGAAACGCTTGGCGTGGGCGCGGTTGCGCAGGGCGTTGATCTTGTCAACGGCATCCTGAGTCACGCCATGCAGGCGTACCTCGGCCTCGGCATAGTTCAGATAGGCTTCGGCCACGCGCAGGAAGTAGACATCCATGTCGGTGAATGTGCCTGAGGCATCGCTTGTGGCGCTGCCGTCGGTGGTGAAGTTGTTGAATTTGCCGATGGCAAAACCATTGGTGAACAAGCCCACATCCTCGTTGTCGAGCGTGCGGCCCTTGCTGTCGAACAATGCGCGGTCGTCACCAGCCAGCACGGCCATGTCATAGCATGCCAGCTCGGGGATGTCATTGCTGTTGATAAAGCACTTGACCAACTCAGGACGTGCACGGTTGCCACCCCAAGCCTGTCCCGACAGACCATTGACGGCCTCGGGCAGATAGCGGCAAGAATGCAGGTCGGCATCGGCTGTCGATGCAATCAAGTATTGGCCCACACCCCACGCGGTGGTGCGCATGCCGTCTTGCAGGATGGGGAAGAGGGCTTCTTCACTCGAACCATTGCGGTCGTTATCGCCCATAAACAAGGTCTGATAGGCGGTGAACTCCCAGGTCTCACCATTGACCTCCTTGCTTGTGCCCTCGGTGTGCAGACGATAGGCCGAGTTGATGACCTTCTCAGCATAGTCCTTGGCCTCTTGCCAGCGAGGCGTGCCCGTGTAGACCTGCCAGTTGAGGTAGAGACGCGACAGCAACATCCATGCGGCGGCCTTGTCGACACGGCCATAACCCTCTTCACCATTGTGTTTGGGTTTGGGCTCGTTCAGCACATACTGATTGTCGTCAGGATTCTCACCGACGATGGCAAGCAACTCGCTCTCAACCCACTGCATCACCTCGGCGCGGCTGTGCTGCTGCGGCTTGTCGGCACTGATGACGGTCGAGAAGGGAACATTATTATAGGCATCGCTCAGCAAGTAGTACTCCAAGGCTCGCAAGAAACGGATTTCTGCGCTCATCGTGGCATCCTTGTCGGCAAAGTCCTTCAGATAGAGGTTGCAATAGGCGATGCTGGCGCACAGACGGTAGTAGTAGCCCTTGAGCATCGGGTGGCTGGCATCGTAGGTGTTATAGCAGAACTGCGGGATGCCGGGGTCGCCCCAGCCGCAGATGGCCTCATCGGTGGTCAGCTCGTTGCTGTTCCACATCTGGCGGAACAGGCTTGACGTACCACCATCGATGTCGTCAATGTCAACATTGTCGTCACCTCCATTGTTGCCCGAGGTGCCGAATGCGCTGTAGCACTTGTTGAACAGCTGGTAGGCCTCAATGTTGGTCTTCTGGCTCGGGTCGATGGGCTCGACATGCAAGTCGTTGACACACGACTGGAGTCCCCAGCTCAGCAGCAATGTGGCTGCTGGTGCTAAGTATTTGATGAATTTATTCATGATTTATTTCTTGATTTAATGTGTAACGACAGATTAGAAATTCAGACTCAAGCCCAGAATGCCCGAGAAGGGACGCGGGTAGATGTTGTTGTCAATGCCGCCGAACACTTCGGGGTCGATGCCCTTGTACTTGGTGATGCAGAACACGTTGCTGGCGGTTGCGTAGACACGGCCGCTCAGACCATGCCAGCTGCCGCTCTTGAACAACTCGCTGAACGAGTAACCCAGCGTGATGTTGTCGCACTTGAGGAACGAGGCGTTCTGCACCCAGCGGTCGCTGGTGCACGACACGGTGGCATAGCTGCTCCAGCCATACTGGATGGCCTCGACGGGACGGTTGTTCAGATAGTTGCCGCTCACCTGCTCGAACACAGCTCCTTCACCCACATTGTGGTAGCCGTCCATGGCATCGTTGAACACATAGTTGCCGATGCTGGCGCGGAACGACATGCCCAGGTCCCAGTTCTTGTATTCCAGACGGCTGGCAAGGCCCATGGTCACAGGAGCCATCGGGCTCTTGTAGAAGTAGCGGTCGTCATCGGTGATGGTGCCATCGCCGTTGCGGTCGACAACGCAGTTCTCGATGGGCATGCCATCCTTGTCATACGCTTGCTGATAGACCCAGAACGAGTTGGCCGGCTTGCCTACGGTGTGGGCCTGGCAGCGGTTGTCGGTACCCGATGAGATGCCGCCAGTGAGCACCATGAACGTGGGATCCTCGTCAATCAGGTCAAGAATCTCGTTCTTGTTGTAGGTGAAGTTGTAGTCGAGAGTCCAGTTCCAGTCGCCGCTCTGGATGGCGTGCCAGGTCAGAGCCAACTCGACACCGGTGTTCTTCAACGAACCAATGTTCTGGTTCATCTTGTTGCGGAAACTGCACAATGCCGCAACAGGAGCATAGTTGATCAGGTCGGTGGTCTTGCGGTAGTACCAGTCGATGCTACCGGTCAGGCGCTGATGCATGAAGCCGAAGTCCAGACCGACGTTGGTCGTGGTCGTGGTTTCCCACTTCAGGGCGGGGTTATAGGCGTTAGGACGGGCCTTGACACCGTCGCCGGCAACGTCATACCAGCTGCCCTGGGTGCCGTTGCTCAGCGTGTAGTTGGCATAGTAGGTGAAGTCGCCGATGCCCTCCTGCTGGCCGGTCTTGCCCCAACCGAGGCGCAACTTGAGGTCGCTCAGGGTCTCGTTGTCCTTGAGGAAATCTTCCTTCTTGATGGTCCAAGCCAGAGCGGCGCTCGGGAAGTAGCCCCACTGCTGGTTGGGTGCGCCAGCAAGCCAGTTGAAGCGCGAACTGCCGTCAGCGCGCATGGTGAAGGTCAGATAGTAGCGGTCCATGAGAATGTAGTTCAAGCGGCCAAAGAACGACACCAGGTAGTTCTCTGAGCGGCCACCCAGACCATTGTTCATCTCGGTGCGGTTGTACACCGTGCCTGCCAAGCTGGCACCGCTGGCATCCTTGAGAGCAGTGTTGCCGGGATACAGGCCCCAGTAGACGTTGTTCTGCTTGTGCCAGAAGTGTTGCCACTCATAGCCACCCATGATGTCGAAGTGGTGGTTGTCGTTGAAGTCCTTGTAGTACTGCGCGTAGGTGCTCAACGTCAGGTTCTCCTTGGTGATGCGGTCCCAGCCGTAGGAGCCGAAGTAGTTGGCCAGCGGGCTGTAGTTGCTCACCTCGGTGTCTTGCTTGCCACCCGAGAAGTCGCCGCCCAGGGTCAAGTGCAGACGCAGGTCCTCAAAACCATGAATCTTGTAGTCGATGTCGGCATTGCCCACAAACGAGTGGCTCTTGGCACGGTCGTTCTTCAGGTCGAGGATGGCGACCGGGTTGCGAGGAGCGTTGGTGTTCTGCATATAGGGCCATGCGGGGTCGGTCGTTGCTGTCGATTGCCAGCCGAAGTAGCCGCCCATGTTGGCATAGCGCTCGTCGCTGCTGGTGATGGGCTGGGTGGGGTCCATGCGCAGGGCGTTGCCAATGGCACCGCCGTCGGCATAGCGCGACTTGGCGTACATGTATTTGGCGTTGAGGTTCAGCGTCAGGTGGTCGTCAAAGAACGAGGGGCTCAGGTTGGCGGCAACAGTGTAGCGCTGCATCTCACTGGTCTTGATGATACCATTCTCGTCGGTGTAACCCAGCGACAAGCGGTAGGGCAGAATCTGACCGAATGAGCCGGCAACGGTGAGGTTGTGGTCATGGCTCAGAGCGGTGCGGTAAATCTCGTTCTGCCAGTTGGTGTTGGCACTGCCCAATGCCTCCAGGGCGGCAGCTTCCTTGCCTGTGCCGGCATAGAGGTTGGTGACAAAGTCGCGGTAGGCGTCGCCATCGAGCATCTCGATAGTCTTCTTCTTGGTGCTCACCGTCACGTTGCCACTGTAGGTCACGCTGGGCTTCTGACCACGGCGGCCTTTCTTGGTGGTGATGATGATGACACCGTTCGAGCCACGGCTACCATAGATGGCCGTTGCCGAGGCGTCCTTCAGGACGTTGAAACTCTCAACGTCGGCGGGGTTGACCATAGCCAGACCGTTGGCCAGACCCTTGACACCACTGTTGTCCATGGGCACACCGTCGATGACGATGAGCGGGTCGTTGCTGGCGTTCAGCGACGAGCCGCCACGGATGCGGATGGTGGCACCGCCACCAGGCGTACCACCGCCACTGGTGACGTTCACACCGGCAATCTTACCGGCCAGCTGGTCCTGAACACTCACCACCACGCCCTTGTTCTTGGCATCGGGGCGCAGAGCGGTCACACTACCGGTGAGGTCGCTCTTCTTGGCCACACCATAACCGATGACAACCACCTCGTTCAGCGTGGTGGTGTTGTCCTGCAGTTCGATGACCATCTGTGGGGCTGCAACCACCTCCTGGGTGATGTAGCCGATTGATGACACTTGGAGCATGGCGCCCGACGGGACGTTCTGCAACTCGAAGTTACCGTCGAAGTCGGTCACGGTGCCTATCGACGTGCCCACGACACGGATCGAGGCACCGATCACACCCTCGCCAGTAGCATCCTTAACAAGGCCCTGCACAGTGATTTGCGCAAAGGCGCCCAGCGACAGGAAAAGTCCCATCACAAGGGCCAGAATTCTTGTGGGAATTCGTAATGTTACCTGCTTCTTCATTTGTTTTGTGTTAAAGTTATGTTGTTGTTATTCTTGTCGTTAAGCATGGCATATTATGCCAAAGAACATGCAAAATTAAAGATTAGGCAGTATTAAAAAGGTGTTTTTATTGTTAAAAAATGTGCAGGTTCTGTGCAATCGTTTGCGCAATTCGACGTTTTTCGCTACTTTTGTACGGCAAAACAATGCTTCAGCCACTTATGGAACAAGACCCTCGACATGGACAACCTTTGACGATGAAGGACCTGGCGCGCATGCTCGGCGTGTCGGTGGCCACCGTGTCGCGCGCCCTGCGCGACAGCCCAAGCATCAGCAAGCAGAGGCGCGATGTGATTCAGCGTTTTGCGCGCGAACACAATTTTAGGCCTAACATTGTGGCCGAGACCTTGCGCAATAGCCGACGAGCACCTATCAAGGTCATCGGGGTTATCGTGCCAGAGTTTGTTCACTACTACTTCTCGACTGTCTTGGCCGGAATTGAGCAGGAGGCGTCGAGCAGGGGCTATCGACTGCTGGTGGCCTGCAGCGGAGAGGATGAGGCGCGTGAAGCACAGTTGTGCGATGACTTCTATCGCAACCGGGTGTGCGGTATCATTGTGGCGCAGAGCAAGCATACCACCCACTACGACCATTTTGTGCACCTGGTCGAGCACCAAATGCCACTCGTGTTCTACGACCGCATTTGCCCGGCAATCAACGCCAATCGCGTGGTTGTGGATGACTACAAGGGGGCCTTCAAGGCGGTCTCATACCTGATCGAGCGTGGCTGTCGGCGCATAGCCTACTATGGCGCTTCGCTCAATCTGGAGATTTCCATCAACCGCCTCAATGGATACAAAGATGCGCTTTATCATTACGGACTTAAGCCTAATGAGGAACTCATCAGATTGTGCGATAATCGCCATGATGCAGAGATTATTACGCCAACGATGCTCGAGAGCGAAAACCGACCGGACGCTTTCTTTGCTGTCAACGACGAGACTGCTATTGGAATCCTCTATGCAGCCAAGCGCATGGGCTTGAGCGTTCCGGGAGACTTGATGATCTGCGGATTCTCGAGTAGTAACCAGGCCACCTCGTGCGATCCACAGCTGACCTCGGTCGAGCAGAACGGACAGGAGGTGGGGCGTGAGGCTGCCGACATGCTCATCGGCTTGGTTGAAGGCACTCTGTCGACCGAGCATGCTCAAAAACGCATTGTGCGCACCCGCATCGTCATTCGAGGAACAACACGATAGTAAATAGTTTAAAACACAAGAGATATGAAGAAACTAACACTTCTGCTATTGGCCCTTCTGGGCCTGGCAATGGCACAAGCACAACAACCCATTGAGCGACCTCGCCTGGTCGTGGGCATTGTCGTCGACCAGATGCGGTGGGACTATCTGTACACCTACAATCAGATGTGGCGCAGTGATGGCATGCGTCGACTGTTGCGTGAGGGGTACTCGTGTGGCAACACTGTCATCGACTATGTGCCCACCTATACGGCATGCGGACACTCATGCGTCTACACGGGCACCACACCAGCGTTCAATGGCATCGTGGGCAACACCATGATGGTGCACGGCAAGCCCATCACCAGCGTGCAAGACACCACAGTCACGGGAGTGGGCACGACAACCAAGGTGGGACAAGCATCGCCGCGCAACCTGCTGGTCACCACGCTAGGCGACGAATTGCGCATGGCTACTGGCATGCAGGCGCGCGTGGTGGGTGTCTCGCTCAAGGACCGTGCAGCCATCCTGCCTGCCGGCCATTCTGCCAACGGAGCGTTCTGGTTCGACAAGTCGGCTGGATGCTTCATCACCAGCACCCACTATATGAACGAACTGCCACAGTGGGTGAAGGACTTCAATAAGAAAAACAAAAAGGACCTCAACCAGGACATCGCTCCGATGCCCATCGGAGTCACTCTCACCACCCGCCTTGCTATTGCGGCTCTCGACGGTGAACAGCTGGGCAAAAACCCCACCGGCGATACCGATATCCTGACCGTCAGCTACTCCAGCACCGACTATGTATGCCATGCGAATGGTACACGAGGCGAGAAGGTAGACGAGATTTTCATGACCCTCGACCGTGAGCTGAAGGCGCTCTTCGATGCTCTTGACCAGCGTGTGGGACGCGGCAACTACCTGCTCTTCCTCACCGCCGACCATGCCGGATGCCACAATGCCAAGTTCATGAACGGCCATAAGATGCCTGGCGGCGTGTGGGATCAAAGCGACAAGAAAAAAGAGCTCAACGCCTACTATCAGCAGAAATATGGCATTGACAAGATCATCCTCGACTTCTTCCAGAACCAGGTGCACCTCAACCGTGCCGCTATTGAGGAGAAGAAACTCGACTTCCGTGCCGTTTGTCAGGAGGTGGCCGACCGTATGGCCATGGATCCTGCCGTGATGTATGCCGTACCTTTTGAGTGTGTAGCGACATCGGTGCTGCCTCCCGCCATCAAAGACCGTGTCATCATGGGCTACTGTCCCGGCCGTTCGGGCGACATACAGGTCATCACCCGCTCGGGTTATATGGACTATAGCTACGAGAAGGGTACTACCCACGTGGCCTGGAATCCCTACGACACTCATGTGCCTTTCATTCTCATGGGCTGGCATGTCAACCACGGTTTCACCAATCGTCTTGTATTCATCAACGACATTGCCCCCACCATTTGTGCAATGCTTAAAATACAGATGCCCACTGGATGTACCGGAACCGCTATTTACGAGTAAAAATAGAATAGGTTAGATATAGAAAACAACTGGAGTGAACTGACATTAGCGTTTCCGCGTGTCGGTTCACTCCAGCTGTTTTTATCTAACTCTCGTGAGCGGCTTGTGCCCGTAGTTAGCTTGCTTTCCTCATTCGCTGATGCAATTGGAATAAGGACGGAAGCAGAATGCAGAGCGAGAAAAGCACACTGAGTAGTATGCTCTGCTGGTTGCCACCAAAGAGATCGGACAAATGGTCGGTCTGTCCTGGGAGCAGATTCTCGGCGACATAGGCTATCGTGTTGTTCACCCAATGAAACGCAATGCCGGGAATGATGCTGCCCGTACGCCAGTACATCCATCCCAAGAGCACGCCAATGAGAAACGCATGTACCATCTGGGCCGGATTCATGTGGGCCAACGAGAACAGCAACGCCGAGATGACAATGGCCAGCCAGGGTTTGCGCGTCCACTCCAACAAAGCCCGCAGGGCAGCTCCACGAAACACGAACTCTTCGGCAATGGGAGCTAACAAGCCTACGGCAAAATATCCCCAGCGGTTGGCCATGATTTGCGCAAACTGCTCCTCCAGCTTATTAGGCAACTCGGGCAGCACATCTTGCAGCCATAGCGACGGCAGGATGGTGCCAAGAGCCGCCAATACCGTCCAGCACAACACACCCCATGGGCGTGAGAGCATGTACTGACGATTGACGGGCGTCCACTTCTGCCATGCAAACAGGGCAATGACAATGATATTGAATAGCGAGATGGAAAGAATAAACTGTTCGGGACTCGTCGCAGGCTGTCCGCAAATCTTAAATACCAAAGAAACAATGCTGGTGACAACCACCTGAACAAACAGGAACATCACCACATAGAATAACGCTTTTTTCATACTATCGAAGTTAATGCTGTGAAAATAGGATGAGCTGTGAATAATGAATTATGAATGGCGGAAAAGATCCTCTACTTGCTGTTCGTCTTTGACCAACTGCTCGCGGAGGGCCGCCACACTGCTGAAACGTTGCTCGGCCCGCAACCGTTTGACAAAGGCAACGGTCAGCTTCTTGCCGTAAATATCGTCGGAAAAGTGCAGAATGTGAGTCTCTAACGACAATTTGTTTTCGCCGAATGTGGGGCGGGTGCCAATGTTCATCATCCCGTCCAGCCACTCGCGACTGCCCTCGACGCTCACTCTGACGGCGTAGACACCAGGGGCAGGAATAAGTTTCTGGGCATCGTCGGGTTCGATGTTCGCCGTGGGGAACCCCATCTTGCGCCCTTCGTGCACGCCGTCGACAACTTTTCCTGTCACCATGTAGGGATAGCCAAGGCACTGATTGGCCAGTTCGATCTCTCCCTCAGAGACAAACGAGCGTACCACCGATGAGCTGATGTGAATCTGATTGAGCGTGAAGGCATCGTTGAGAATTACCTCAATACCGATTTCGCGGCCGTAGCGCACATAGTCNNATAGTCGTCAAAACCTTCTTCGCGGTTATGGCCAAACCGGTTGTCGTAGCCCATGTACAACCGTGCCACGTTCAGTTGCCTTTTTAGCACCTGCTGCATGAACTCGCGGGCAGAAAGTGCTGCCAGCTCGCGTGTAAACGGCAGGACCACGCAGCGGTCAACACCCGTCTGCTTGAGCCTTTCCATTTTCTCGTCGAGTGTACTCAGCATGCGGGGCTGGTAGTTGCTGCCTAGCACCTCGCGCGGATGGCGGTCGAAGGTAATCACCATCGACTGCATGCCTTGGATCTCGGCCTCTTCTCTTAGCCGGCGGATGAGATACTGATGTCCGCGGTGCACCCCGTCGAAAAAGCCTATCGTGGCCACGTATCTGACTGCAGGTGAGGGGTGGTGGGTATTTGTATGTTGCATTTCTAAACTACTATCTCTTTACTCCTTATTACTCATTCTCACAATCCCCCTGTAGATTTCGCCTATCCACAATACGACCGACGTGCTGCCAATGATGGTCATCCATTGGATAAACGACAGGGGAACCGTGCGGAACATCTTGCCTCCGAAAGTGACAATGACCCACTGGCCAAAAAGTATCAGTACCAGCACCAGCAGCATGCCACGGTCGGCATACAGACGGCGGAATGCCGAATGCGACGATCCTAACGTCTTGGCGTTGAACAGGTTCCACCACTGCAGCATGACGAAGGTGGTGAAAAAGACGGTCAGTTCGCGCATCTGTACACCAAACTCCACATCGTCGTGCAGATAATAATAGAACATGGCGAACAGCACTACAAAGAACAAAATGCCTATGCCTAGGATGCCCCTCCACATGCCTCGGGTGATGATGAATGCATTGCGCGAGCGCGGTTTGTCGTTCATCACCTCGCGCGAAGGTGGCAACGAGGCCAAGGCCATGGCCGCAAATGTGTCCATAATGAGGTTCACCCACAATATCTGGGTGACAGTGAGCGGTAGTTCGGTGCCCACAATCGAGCCTCCCAGCACCAACAAGAGTGCTGTTACGTTGACCACTAGCTGGAAGAAGAGAAAACGCTGTATGTTCTTATACAATGAGCGTCCCCACATCACGGCATTTACAATCGAACGGAACGAATCGTCGAGCAGTGTCATGTCGCT
>DEKO01000088.1 GCA_002353885.1 Porphyromonadaceae bacterium UBA2720 | reverse complement strand
TGCCGAGTGCAGCCGAGATTATCAAGATTCTAGACGATGCAAGACAACAACGAACATGTCAGCTGGTATGACCGCCCATGGGCAGCGTTATCCTTCTTCACGCGCCTGCCACTGTGGCGCATCTACCAGCCACCCCGTGGGAGTTATAGCGCCGTGGTTGAGTATTGGCCACTGGCTGGA
This sequence comes from Porphyromonadaceae bacterium UBA2720, assembly GCA_002353885.1. GTDB lineage: Bacteria > Bacteroidota > Bacteroidia > Bacteroidales > Muribaculaceae > Sodaliphilus. The sequence continues at coordinate 12,832 of DEKO01000088.1, read as the reverse complement.
TGGGTCACAGGCTGCATCATGGCAGCAACACTCTACCTGGCCAGCATGATTATGCCCTACGCTGTGGCGGTAATCCTGGCTATAGCCATGCGCTTGCTGGTGACGGGCGCATTGCACGAGGATGGCTTGGCCGACTTTATCGATGGCTTCGGCGGGGGAGTGGACCGCGAGCGCATCATGGCCATCATGAAGGACTCGCACATCGGCACCTATGGAGTGTTGGGACTGGTGGTCTATGAATTGTTGCTGGCGACAACTTTGTTTTCGCTGCAGCCTGCGATTGCTGCTATGGCCATAGCGGCAGCCGACCCTTACGCCAAAATGCTGGGCAGCCAACTGGTGTCAATGATGCCCTATGCACGCACCGAGGCGACGGCTAAGGCTAAGACGGTCTATCGCCACCCGAGCATTGCGGCGGGCATTGGGCTGTCGGTCCAGGGCCTGTTGCCCATGGTGGCATTCTTGTGGCTGGCACAGGTCACCGAGTGGTATTATGTCATTTTCATCCCTGGTGTGGTCATGTACTGCCTGTACCTGCTCATCTGGCGACGACTGCACGGCTACACCGGCGACTGCTGCGGGGCCGTCTGCCTGTTGGTCGAACTGACAACCCTATTATCAATAGCCTTCGTATGCAAGTAATCCTAATCAGACACACCAGTGTGGCGGTGCCGCGTGGCACATGCTACGGACAGACCGATGTGCCGGTGGCCGACACCTTCAGGGAAGAGGCTGCACAAACGTTGCGTAAGCTACAGCAATTCATGCCCTTAGATGCTGTCTTTTCATCGCCCCTGACACGGGCGCGCAAGTTGGCGGCCTATTGTGGCTATCCCGACCCGACAATCGACGACAGACTCAAGGAGATGAATATGGGAGAATGGGAAATGCAACGCTATGATGACATTCAAGATCCACACTTGCAAGCATGGTATCAAGACTTTATGCATCTGCCTACCACCGGTGGCGAAGCTTTTCCCGATCTGCGTGCACGCGTGACTTCGTTCCTTGACCAACTGCGGGAGCAAGACCATGAGCGGGTTGCCATCTTTGCACATGGCGGTGTTCTGATTGCAGCTGGACTATATGCTGGCCTGTACGGCGAGGACGATGCCTGGGACCACCTCGCCCCATTTGGCGGAATAATAACCTTTGAACTATGACCAAAATCATTCTCATCACTGGTGGGCAGCGGTCGGGCAAGAGCACCCAGGCCGAGCGACTGGCATTGAGTCTTAGCCCAAACCCAGTCTATCTGGCCACAGCCCACATTTGGGACGACGAGTTCCGTGAACGCGTACGCATCCATCAGCAGCGGCGTGGAACGCAGTGGACCAACATAGAGGAGGAGCGCTACCTAAGCCGCCACGATCTCACAGGCCGCGTAGCAGTTATCGACTGTGTGACGTTGTGGCTAACGAATTTTTTCTTCGACAACCAAGACGTCTGCTGTACACTGGACCTGGCCAAGCAAGAATTTGACCGCTTCATAGCCCATGATGCGACCTACATCTTTGTCACCAACGAGATAGGTAGCGGCGGTACCAGCGACAACACCATTCAGCGACACTTCACCGACCTCGAGGGGTGGATGAATCAGTACATTGCCGCGCGTGCCGACGAGGTCTACCTCATGGTGTCGGGCATAGCCGTGAGAATTAAGTGATTGCTACTATTTTTAGACTTTATTTAGACATTGATGATTTATCGAATATTCGAATGCTCGAATGCTCGAATAATCGAAACCCGAAACCCGAAACCTGTGAAACCTTTTGACATACAACCCATCGACCGCTCGCTGCAAGCGGAATTGCAGCAGAAGATTGACCACTTGAACAAACCCAAGGGCTCGCTGGGCCGACTCGAGGAACTGGCACTGCAGATTGGGCTCATACAGCACACTCTCAACCCTAGCCTGAACCATCCCTGTCACTTGTTGCTGGGCGGCGATCATGGCATCGAGCGCGAGGGAGTGAGTGTGTCGCCACGCGAGGTGACGTGGCAACAGATGATCAATTTCACTCATGGTGGTGGCGGTGTGAACATGTTCTGTCGCCAGCACGGATTCGACCTGCGCATCGTCGATGTGGGGGTAGACTACAACTTGAGCGGCATCGATGGCATCATCGACCGCAAGATTGCATGCGGAACGCGCAACTTCCTGTACGAGCCGGCCATGACAGTCCAGCAGTTTAATCGCGCCATCGAGGTCGGTGACCAGCTGGTGGGCGATTGTGTGACACAGGGATGTCAGGTGCTGGGCATCGGTGAGATGGGCATCGGCAACACTTCACCCTCAAGCATCTGGATGAGTCTGTTTGGCAACATCCCGCTGAAGGAGTGCATCGGTGCGGGCGCTGGTCTTGACTCGCCAGGCATCCGTCACAAGTGTGAAGTGTTGTCAAGGGCTGTCGAGGGCTATCGTCAGGCACAGGAGTGCGGTACAATCAAGGCCGATGCAGAAGATGTGGTCCGCTATTTCGGAGGCTTTGAGATGGTGACGGCCATTGGGGCCATGCTCAGTGGAGCTGAGCATGGGTTGATAGTACTGGTCGATGGGTTTATCATGACGGCTTGTGCCATTGCGGCCATCCGGCTATATCCCGCTGTGCAAGACTACATGGTGTTTGCCCACTGTGGCGACGAGAGTGGTCACCGACGCATGCTCGACATCGTGGGTGCACGTCCGTTGCTCAATCTGGGACTGCGCTTGGGCGAGGGCACCGGAGCCTTGTGTGCCTTTCCGCTGCTCGACTCGGCGGTGCGCATGTTGCGCGAGATGAATAACTTCGACAACGCAAAGATTACCAAATACTTCTGACAAGGGTTTTGTATACACTAAGGACAAAGGGAGCTGCTTTGCTGTCAGCAATCATTTGTCCAAATTGTCTGTATTGTCTTCTAATCAGTTGACAGTATAACAGCACCGCGTGGTTCAGCTCCGTCAGATGATGAGCGTGGCGGCAACAATGATGACCATCAAGATTTCGGCAGTGCGATTGATGCGCACCGCCGTTTTCATGTCGGCAGTGGCGAGTGGACGGTCGTTCTCGCCGATGTAAGGTTTGTCGAACAACTCACCAAAGTAGTAATGCGGCCCGCCGAAGCGACAGTCGAGTGCACCGGCCAAGGCGGCCTCGGGGTAACCACTGTTGGGGCTGGCATGGCGACGGCCATTTCGCCAAACAAAGCTGATGAGTGATAAGCGCCCACTTGCTAACACCATGAGCAAGGCAGTCAAGCGAGCAGGGATATAATTGGCAACATCGTCGATGCGGGCAGCCCAGCAGCCAAACTGGCGGTAACGCTCGGTGCGGTAGCCTATCATCGAGTCAAGTGTGTTCACCATCTTGTAGGCCAGCATGCCCGGTGTTCCCAGCAAAGCGAACCAGAACAGTGGGGCAATCACGCCGTCGCTCAGGTTCTCGGCCAGTGTCTCGAGCGCGGCGGTGCGAACCTCCTGTGCTGTGAGCTGGCTCGTGTCGCGGCCCACAATGCGTGCAACCTGGTGGCGTCCCTCGTCAAGAGAGCGGTCCAGAGCCAGGAACACCTCCCTGACCTCACGGATGAGCGTGGTGCCCGCCAGGCAGTAAAACACCATAATGGCATCGAGCGCAAGAAGTACCCACGGATTGGCCACAAGCCAGCGCACCAGCCACCACAGCCCGAAGACCAGCGCAATCAGACTGATGGCCAGCACGGCCCCCTTGGCCATACGGCGCGAGCCATGGTTGAGGCGATGCTCCCCCCAGCCAATCATCCGACCAAACCACACCACAGGGTGCGGCAACCATACTGGGTCACCCAGGATCAGATCAAGTGTCCAACCCAGCAACAAAGCCATTATCGTTGTGTTAACTACCATAGTTTCGAGTTTTAAACCGCAACAGCCTCAAAAAAATCGAAAATTCTCAAATTTGCGATAAAAATCTAGACAACAGTGAATTACGAGAATAAGAAAATCCTTTAATTCCTACAATTCCTGATATAAATCATGAAAACTGCGAATCGTGCGCACCAACGTGTCGTTCTCGGGGGGCGACTGTGTGGCCAAGCGGAAGTGATGAGGCGTGAGGCCGACAAAGTTGGACGCATCGCGGATGAGGATGCCATGTTCGAGAGCAAGGCGTGCCTTGAGTTGTGAGGCGGTCATTGTGCTGATGGTGCAGACAAAGAAGTTGGTCTGCGTCTCGTGGGCCTCAATGCCTGGAATGTCGTTGAGCATAACTCGCAGTCGAGTGGTCTCGGACAGATAACTGGGCAAATGAGGGATGGCCTGGAAGTCATGCTCAATCAACCATTTGCCGGCCTCGAGCGAGAGTGCATTGATGGCCCAAGGTCGATACTGACTGCGCAGCTGCTGGATAATCTCGGCGTTGGCGGTGACAAAGCCCAGACGCAAGCCAGGAACGGCATAGCGCTTGGTCATCGAGTGCAGAACGATGATGTTGTCGCGGTCGACCACGTCGGCCGGTTGCAGCACGGGTTGCAAGGTGTAGTCCTCATAGCTTTGGTCCACTACCAGCAGGTGATGAGCGTCGGCCAGTGCTATGACCTTGTCGGGCGGCAGGATGTTGCCGGTTGGGTTGTTGGGGTTGCACAACCAGCACACGGCACCATCGGGAGTCTCATGGTAGCCGAAGGTGCGGCATGCGTCGGCATACTCGCTGAACGTGGGCTGCACCACATGACAGGTGCCCAGGTGGCGGTAGCACTGGGCAATAAGATAGATGGCATCGACTGCACCACTGGCGACTAGCACTTGGTCGGGGCTGATGCCAAGCTGCCGGGCAATGAGCCGCTCGAGTGAAAGGGCCGATGGCTCGGGGTAGGTGCGGATGACATCTATGCGGCTGCACAAGTGCTGTTGCAGGGCACTCAAGTCGGCTCGGGCATAGATGTTCGAACTGAAGTTCATCACTATGCCGCTATAGTTGTATAAGTCGTCGCCGTGTCCTTCAATCATAACTTAAAATTTGATAGATCCTGTCAGTATCGACATAACGTCGCACATGGTCAGCTAGCAGGTCATATTGCTGCTGCTTGAACGCGGCATAGTCAAACGGCTCGCTGGCCTCAGACAGTTTGTCGGCGTATGGGCGGAGCAACATGTCGACAAATGCCGCATTGTCCAGAATGCCGTGAACGTAGGTCCCCATGCACTTGTCATCGACGACATAACCATCATAACGACCATCATCCAGATGCAGCAAGGGTTGAGGATGTGCATCGCCCATGGGACGGGTCTCGCCCTGGTGTATCTCATAGCCCGTGCCATATTGGCATCTGACCTGGCGGGTCTGCTTGGTGCCGCTCATGGTGGTCGTGGTGGGCAACAGACCCAGGCCGGGCAGACGCTCGATGTCGCCCTCAACGTGCTCGGGGTCAAGCACCTCGATGCCCAGCATCTGGTAGCCGCCACAGATGCCGAGCACCGTGGTGCCCTGCCTATGTGCCTGAATGATGGCCTGCGCCACCCCGTTGCGACGCAGCTCGTAGAGATCGTCGATGGTAGACTTCGACCCAGGCAGGATGATGATGTCGGCTTTCTTCAGGTCGTCGGTATTGTTGGTATAGAATAGGTGTACCCGTGGGTCGCGCTCTAGCACATTGAAATCAGTGTAATTACTGATGTGTCTTAGTAGCACTACAGCGACGTTTACTTTTCCATGCTCAGCTTGCATGGACTTCATGGCCAGGTCAACACTGTCTTCTTCTTCAATATAGATATCGGTGAAGTAGGGCACAACACCCAGTACGGGAACATCACAGAGTTGCTCCAGCATGCGCGACCCTTCCTCGAAGAGACGCAGGTCGCCCCTGAACTTATTGATGATAATGCCCTTGATCAGCTTCCGGTCTTCAGGAGCCTGGAGGGCGATACTGCCATAGACAGAGGCGAAGACACCCCCGCGGTCGATGTCGCCCACGAGGATAACATCGGCTTTGGCATGCATGGCCATGGGCATATTAACAAGGTCGGTGTCACGGAGATTGATTTCTGAGATGCTGCCAGCTCCTTCCATCACGATGGGGTTATAGCGTTGGTTGAGCCTGTCGAAGGCTGCACAAACCTCACGGCGCAGCTGCTCGCGTCCTTCGGTTTTGCGGAAATAGTCGTATGCTCCCGTATTGCCAATGGGACGGCCGTTGAGCACCACCTGACTGGTATGGTTGGAATTAGGTTTAAGCAATAGTGGGTTCATATCGGTGTGGCAGTCTATGCCAGCAGCCTCTGCCTGCACTGCTTGTGCCCTGCCAATCTCCAATCCATCGGGAGTGGCAAAGGAGTTCAGCGCCATGTTTTGTGCTTTGAATGGTGCCGGATGGTAACCATCTTGCCTGAATATGCGGCAGAGTGCGGCCGCAAGTACGCTTTTGCCTACATCGCTGCCTGTGCCGGCAAGCATGATGGGATGAAGGGGTTTCATGTTCATTCTCAATGATTTGTTTTGATGAGTGTAGGTGCTTTCCCTCACTTCTCGTTTTCAAACAACTCTAAAATATTGGTATCGCCCCAGTAGAGGTGGGTGTAGCTGGCAATGATGTTGCGATGCCTGAACACCGGAGTGGGCACTTCGTCTCCCTTGGCGTTGTATACCTGTACGTCAGTAGGTGGCAAGTCCCCAAGGAATTGTGAGTAATGAAACTCATGTCCTCTCAGCTGCCTTCCGTCTATCTGCATCTGTCGGTAGCCTAGTGATAGCTTGCGATGCTCTTTGAGGGCAGTGATAGTGTAGGGGAGTGCTCCACACATGGGGAACTCTCCATCTTCGGTGAGAATCTTCTCGCATAGATACATCATCCCACCACACTCGGCTAGTATTCGTCCGCCTTTTTCTGCATATTCTTTGATAGAAGTACGCATGTGTTCGGCATGTACCAATGACTCTACATGCTTTTCAGGATACCCTCCGGGCAAATACAACAGGTCGGTGTTTGGATCCAGATAACTATTCTGCTCAGGGTCGAACAGGGTGACATTCCCCATTTTTCGTAATATGTCGAGATGCTCTTGGTAGATGAAAGAAAACGATTCAGAGTTTAGCGCGACGGCAATATTGAGGTTGCCTTGTTGTGGCGTACCGGATGCTTCATCGGCTCTAAAGGGTAGGGTGGTACAGTCGATGATGCGTTGCCAATCCACATGTTTTTCAATCAATTCTACCAGTTGTTGAAACTCGGCATGCTGGCTGAAATCCAATCCAAGGTAGCGTGATCCCTGGTCGAGTGCAGCATGCTTGGGCAGATAACCAAAGCACTCAATGCCTAGGTCGTCGCAAACCTGTTGGAGCATATCGAAATGGCGGGTAGATCCAACTTTGTTGAAGATGACACCACAAATGCGCACTTCCGGGCGGAAACCGATAAAGCCCTTCAGAAGTGCTGCCATAGAGTAGGCGGCAGAACGGGCATCAACAATTAGCAAAACGGGAATGCCCAACAGTTGCGCTATTTCTGCTGATGAGCCGTGATCGCGGTCATAACCATCGTACATGCCCATCATGCCCTCTACAATGCAGGCATCAGCCTCTTTTGCATAATGGGCATAAAGCTTGCGCACATGTGACGCAGTGGCCATGAACGTGTCGAGGTTGACCGAGTGACGGCCACATACCCTTGTATGGAATTTGGTGTCAATGTAGTCGGGACCACACTTATAGGGTTGCACCTTCATTCCATTTTGCGAGAGCAGCGCCATGAGCCCTCTTGCCACTGTGGTTTTGCCAGAGCCAGAGGTGGGTGCAGCTATCAGCATTTGTGGTAGATTATTCATCATGTTTGATTCGTTTCACACGTTGTTGTTTTCTAGCCAGTGATCGATGAGGCGTCTGGCAATAGACAATTTCTCAGGAATCTGGGGCAAATGGTCGCGATGATACCAGCCACCTGCAGCCAGCTCCGATCGCTGGAGGCGTATGTTGCCACTCTCGTAGTCGGCGTTGAACCCTACCATCAAGCCACAAGGATAAGGCCATGGCTGACTGGCAAAATAGCGGATGTTCTTGATGTGCAGCCCAACCTCTTCCATTACTTCGCGCTCAACAGCCTCCTCTAGTGTTTCTCCTGTTTCTACAAAGCCTGCGACTAGTCCGTAGAATGCCCCACGGAAATTGTTGGCATGAACAAGCAACACCTCGTCGGGCCCCCGGTGAATAAGTACGATGACAGCAGTGGCCAGTTGAGGCCAAACCTCTTTGCCACAGCATGTGCAGCGCTTGGAAATATCGGTATGCAGTTTCATAGGGCCTCCGCAAACACCGCAGAAGCGAGTGTTCTGGTCCCAGTAAAGTATCTCTTGGCACTTTCCGGCTTTCAGATACAGTTCGGTGGGAAGTTTGTAGAACGAAGGTCGTAGGCCGCACATCTCTAGATTTTCCTCACCAGTGACGGGCTGTTCTATCAAGAAAGTCTTGACAAGAGAGCCATCTTCCATGGGAGTGATGTTATGGACGGTGGTCCAGGGCTTTAGTGCGATGGGAGACTGCTCGCCAGTAGGGATGCCGAAGGAACCGTCGGAGTGCCGTTCCAACAGGAGGTCTGTTTTGCAGAAAATAAACCAATACGTCATGTCGTTATGTAAAAATGTTGCGTGTAAATAATGGTGATGGGCACTTTCTACCTCTTATTATTCTTCATCACCGAAAATCAGCATACGGTCACGTTTCAGAGCAGGCACCGTCCAACTCTCAGGCACGAAACGCCAGTTGTTGTTAGGCTTCGGGTTCATTGTTCCCGCTTTCTCTATTTCCTTCATGAGGTAATGGCGCAAATCCAGCTCGCTCTCATAAGCTAAACGGTTGCGCAGCTGTTCGTGGGGTATGCCTGCTCCACGAGTGAGCAGTTCGCCACCACCATTGCCTCTGTAGCTGTTCATGACTACCCGATACCATTTTTGTTCTTCAAATGGGAGTCCGTTGGTCATTCTCAGAATACGCACTTTTTGTCCATTGGGTTTCGTTACGTCCACCTCGTATTCTATGCCAGCGGCAGAGTCGAAGTTAAAGGTGAAATTCTTAAATCCTTGTCGTTGCTGGTCTTTCCGTGTACGGCTATTGAGCAGCATAATATGGTCGTCGGGCGACTTCATGGTGTTGACCCATAGGTCGTAGCTCATTTCCAGATGCTTACGTATCTCCTCACCGGTCATGCGCATGACGTAAAGTTTGTTCTCAAACTTGTAGAGGTTGAACATGTCGCTCACATAGACATCTCCTTTCTTAATCGTGGCATTAAACTGCAGGGGTGCGTTGAAACTAATGTCGGCTCCGGTGAGCTGTAACTGCAGTTGATGAATAAAATCGGTGAAGGCAGAAGGTCCAAAGAAACAGTCGCGTGTGGTAATCGTCTTTTCAAATGTTCCGATTTTCCGATTGATGAATCCGTTCACATCGTCGATGGCCTGATGGAAATGAGCCATGAATGCTTCGTCGGGTGACTCTTTTGTGATATTGACATTCTTGCCGGTAATCTTTTTCTCGATTGTTTTGCGTCCCTTTTTCGTGATTTCAATCGTAGCGTCGCTGACGTTGAGAGCGTGACAGCCAGGGTCGAGCAAGAGCACGCTGTCGCCAACATGATTTTTCACCCATCCGGCATAGGCTGTATGGTCGTGGCCATACATGATGATGTCGAAACCTGGCACTTCACGGGCAATACGCTCAGAGGGATCCTCCTCGTAGGTCTTGGTCTTGATGCCGCCGTTACGACCGGCATGGAAAAGACCAATAACAACATCAGGTCGTTCGTTCTTTTGGATGTAGTCAACCCAATAGCGGCAACTGCCCACCATTTCGTCGAATTGCAGACCACTCCACAATTCTGGCTGCAGCCAACTGGGAATGGCGGGTGTAAGCATTCCAAGAACAGCGATTCTTACGCCTTCTCTTTCTAATATGACATAAGGAGTGACATATGGTTGTCCTGTCTTTACGTTAACAATATTTGCTCCAAGCATAGGGCAATTCACGTCTTTCACCCAACGTTCGTAGACAGGATGTCCCGTCTCAACATCATGATTGCCAAACGTCTGCGCATCATATTTCATGTAGTTGATGATTTGCGCTGCGATGTTTGGCTCGTCGGTTTTCACATAATTATAGAAGTAGCATGTTGGCTGTCCTTGAAGGATATCTCCATTGTCGAGCAAGATGACATTGTCGCCATATTGCTTACGAAGTTTGTTGACATAAGTGGATACCCGTGCCAGTGTTCCTTCTTTTGGCTGGCGATTGATAAAGTCGTAAGGAAAGAAACAGCCGTGAACATCGCTTGTTTCAATGACTCTGATGGTAACTGTTTTTTGTTTTGCCATGGTGGATACATTCATGCAGAGCACGACCAGGCACACTGCTAATAGTTTTTTCATAATAATATGTTTCAACGACTGCAAAAGTAAGAAAAATAATTGAACTGAGCAACTTTTCGCGATGAATACATCTTCGGCACGTTTTTTGTATATATAGAGATAGAAAAAAGGAGGACTGAAATTATGGCATTTATTGATTATTACAAAATTTTGGGAGTCGACAAGACGATCCCACAGAAAGACGTGAAAAAAGCATACTTGAAGCGTGCTAAGCAGTTTCATCCCGATTTGCATCCCGATGACCCGAAGGCTAAAGCAAAGTTTCAAGCATTGAATGAGGCTTACGACGTGATTAACGATCCTGAGAAACGTCGCAAGTATGACCAATATGGTGAGCAATGGAAAGAGGCTGATGCTTACGAGAAGAGCGGAAGTGAGTTTAGGCAAGGCACGAACCCGTTTGATGGTTTCGATTTCAGCGGTTTCCAAAGTGGAGGCGGTGGCTTCAGCAGTTTTTTCGAGCATCTGTTTGGTGGTCGCAATGCCGGGCATAGCACGATGGAGCGGCAAGCTACTGTTGAACTGGATTTAAAGACCGCTCTACTCGGCGGTGTAGTTATCATTCAGTCGTCAGATGGCGAGAAGTTGCGACTGAAGATTAAACCTTGCACCCAACCAGGAAGTAAAGTAAGGCTGAAAGGGAAGAATTTGGTGATTACTTTCAATGTGAAACTGCCAGACTCATTGACAGAAAGCCAAAAGGCAGCCATAGGTTCGATTTTCTAAACGAAAGTCGAACCTTTTTGTTTGCTATTCTTCACATGACAGAAAGGCTCCGTCGATGTGGATAATCTCTTCGTGGATAAGTCGCTCAAGTGTCTTTCTAAGAGTGTTCTCTTCAATATTTATGCGATGTAACTCGCTGATATGATGCTTTTCTCTGTCTTTCAGTAAAGCTAAAATTTGGTCATTTGCTGTTTTTAAACTATGTGGGGTGGGAGCGAAGTCTGCACATACATCGCAGATTCCACAATCGGAAGAACGTGTCTCGCCAAAATAGTGCAGCAACTGACGGCTGCGGCACACCTGATTGTTCTTTGCATAGTTGATGACCTGATTGATACGTTCGGTGAACTGTTTTTTACGTTCTTCGTAGACTATTGGTGGGATGATGATTCGGTCACCGTCTTCGCGTCGCTGGGCATAGGTGATGTAAGGTGTCTTCTTGCTCGGAATGAAATGCAGGATGCGGCGCTTGTTGAGTGTCTGAAACACGAAATAGGTTTGGGGCAGCGTCAGTCCCAATTGTTGCGCGATAAAGCTCTCGTCGATATAATTATAATCGGTGAAGAGTCCTCCGTAGTTGCGCAATAGGATGATAATCAATTCATTTTCAATTTTCGTGAGATTCTCTAGCCGGTAGAAGTCGTTTCGGCTGATTAGGAACATCACCCGTGCCTTGTTTTCTGTTTCCTCGGTATAAGTGATGTATCCACAGTTGGTGAGGATGGCTAGTGCTGAATGCACTTGTATGGGGAAATGTTTGAAGGCATGACAGAACTTTTCAATGTCGAACTCGAAGGTGGCACCTTGCCCACTGCCAATACCAACCTGATAGAAATAGGCCAAATGATCGTATACTTTCCGGATGTATTCTTTCTCAGGATAATTGTCTACAATGCGTTTGAGCAATTTGCGCTCGTCGCTATTGTTGTAGAGCAGGATGGCTTTTGAGGGATGCCCATCGCGTCCGGCACGTCCCGCTTCTTGGAAATAGGCCTCAAGTGAGTCAGGGCAATCGATGTGTACTACAATCCGGACGTCAGGCTTGTCGATGCCCATGCCAAAGGCATTGGTAGCAACCATGATGCGAATGCGGTCGGCCTGCCAGTCTTTTTGCCGTTGGTCTTTGGTGGTTGAGTCCAGCCCGGCATGAAAGAATGTGGCATTTAGGCAGTGCTCGTTCAACAGCTCAGCAATCTCTTTTGAGCGGCGGCGGCTTCTCACGTAGACAATAGCAGACCCAACGGAATGTTCGAACAAGCGCACCAGGTCGGTATACTTGTCAGTGGAAGTCTGCACGATATAGGCTAGATTCTTCCGTTCGAAACTCATTCGGAAGACATGAAAAGATTCTTTCGGGGATGTTTCTTTTGGCGAGAGTTTGTCGATAATATCATCAACAACCTGCGGGGTGGCAGTGGCAGTCAGTGCTAAAACAGGAACCTCAGGCTTGATTTTCCGGATATCGGCTATTTTCAGGTAAGAAGGACGGAAGTCGTAGCCCCACTGACTGATGCAGTGGGCCTCGTCGACAGTAATAAAGCTTACTTTCATGTGGCTGAGCTTCACTCTGAAAAGCTCAGATCCCAGACGCTCAGGAGAGACATATAGAATCTTGATGCCGCCGAAGATGCAATTCTCCAGTGTGACGATAATTTCCTCGTGTGTGAGCCCCGAATAGATAGCTGCTGCCCGGATGCCCAACTTTCGGAGATGCATCACCTGGTCTTTCATCAGGGC
>DEKO01000205.1:10306-20176 GCA_002353885.1 Porphyromonadaceae bacterium UBA2720 | reverse complement strand
ATGTCCTGAGCCATGGCAACTAGAAACTAAAAACTAGAAACTAAAAACTAGATATGCTCAAGAAACTCATACTACTCATCGCAGTGTCGGCCATGCTGATGGCTCAGGCCCAAACGGGCGACTGGCGTGTGCACCCCTACTATGTGGGCAGCCAGATCACCAACCTCATCGACACCGACAACAAAATCTACTATCTGGTAGGCAATGACCTCTTTTGCTTCGACAAGGCAACGATGACCAACGAGCCGATCAACAAGCGCAACAAGCTCAACGATGTGCTCATCACCAACATCTACTACAACTACGACAAGAAGTATTTGGTCGTTGCCTATCTCAACAGCAACATCGACGTCATCCGTGACGATGGCACCGTGCTCAACCTGCCCGACATCAAGGATGCCGTGCTCACGGGGCTCAAGGGCATCAACGATGTGACCTTCGGCGGAGGAAAGATGATGGTGGCTACCGAGTTTGGCATGATTGTCTATGACGACACGTCGTTGACTGTCGACGAGTCGCGGCTGTTCAACATCAACCTCTCGTCGGTGGCGCAAGTGGGACAGTGGACACTCATCAGCTATGGCAACGTGGTCTATGCGGCCGTGACTGACGGCACTCGCGAAAACCTGAGCAGCTACAAGGTGGTCAATGGTGTTGAGGCCAACGCCAAGGGACGCATCATCCCTGTGAGCAGCAACAAATTCATGTTCAACGGCGACAGCGGCCTCAAAGTCTACACCGTCACACAGAGCGTTGACCCGTCGAACAACCAGCCCGTCTTCAACGCCACCGTGTCGGGCATCTCGGGCAAGCGGGCAGCCACCGTACAGCCCACCCCCACAGGCTTTGTGGTCAGCTTCTTGCCAGGCACACAATATGTCACCCTCAATGCCCAAGCGGGCGGCGCACAAGTCTTCGAGTCCACCGACGAGATCTTCAGCAGCAGCCCCTCGGCCGACGGCACGATGTGGGCACTGGGAGAGGGAGGACTGCACCAGGCAGGCACCACCACCTACTACAAGCCCAACGGCATCGGCATCAAGGTCGGAGCCTACTACATGACGTTCAACAAAGCGAAGAACCTGGTCTACCTGAGCACATCCAGCGACAACGCCATGGCCGAGTGGGGGTCGGTACTGCACGCCGTGACCCAGATGTTCACCCACGACGGCAACCTGTGGAAAGACGTCACCCCGACAGGCTTGCCCGGCAACGGTGTCAGCGCCAACTGGCAGTTGGTCATGGATCCCATGGACCCCAACACCTACGTCTATCCCTCACGCAAGTATGGCGTGTTCAAGATCACCAACGACCAGTACCAGTATGCCTACGCCACCAACAACAGCTACTTCGGCAACAGCTCCTACTACAAGGGCGCTTGCGCCTTCGACTCTCAGGGCAACCTGTGGGTCGTCTACAGCTCCGAGGCTGCATCGACCGCATCGGCTGTCAACGTCTCGGTCCTGCCGCGAGCCAAGTATGAGCAGCCCACATGCACCAAGGCCGACTGGATACCAGTCGCAGTGCCTCCCACCAAGCAAAAGTACTGCAAGTCGTCGAGCTTCGCCATCGGCAAGGATGACGTCAAGGTCTACAACGGCGGTGGCTATCAAGGCAGTTTCGTCTTTTGGAACCAGCCCGACGGCCTCACCGGTGAACCACTCATTGCCAACTACAACAGCCTGCAGGACACCGAGGGCAAGAGCATCACATGGGTCAATACCTTCTGCATGGAGCGCGACCTCGATGGCCTCGTTTGGGCTGGGCTCAACAACGGCATCATCGCCTTCGACCCCTCCAAGGCATTCAGCGACGACTTTGCCGTCATCCACCCCAAGGTGGCACGAACCGACGGATCGGGACTGGCCGACCACCTGCTCGACGGCATACAGGTCAACTGCATCGCTGTCGATGCCGCCAACTGCAAGTGGATTGGCACCAACACCAACGGCCTGTACCAGGTGAGCCCCGACGGAACCAAGATACTCAAGCAGTTCAACACCGACAACTCCTACCTGCCCAGCAACACCATCTATGCCGTGTGCTGCAACACCAACACCAACTCGGTCTATGTCCTCACGGCCAACGGACTGGTCGAATATCTGAGCGACGCATCGCCTGCTGCAACCAGCTACGACGACGTCTACGCCTATCCCAATCCCGTGAGGCCCGACTTCACCGGACTGCTCACCATCAGCAACCTCATGCCCAACTCACACCTGCGTGTCACCAACGCCCAGGGAGTCATCGTCAAGCAGTGGCAAGCAACGGGCGGAACTGCAACATGGGACTGCTGCGACACCAACGGCCAGCGCATGCCAACAGGGCTCTACACCATCAGCGCATCGCAGCGCGCCGACGATTCCAACCCCACACGCGTGGCACAAGTGCTCATCATCCGCTGAGCCTGCTGCACGCCACAACCATCATTCCCTCCTCGGCCCAACCCGCCGGGGAGTTTTTTGTGCAGCAACACTGTCAGGAATAAACTTCATTCACCCTAACAACAGATGATTACCTCATGCGATGCAAATTGATATAGAACAAGAACTGAGATGTTTCACAATCTGAGTCATCTTGCAAGAAAAAACTTGGGTATGTCATGATAATGTGTTAACTTTGCAGTTATTATCGCATTATCTTGACAAATGGAAGACTACAACCAAATCGTCAACGACTGGTACATCAAGTTGCGCAGCTACTTCATCAACACCGTCCACAACAGGTTGCCCCTGCTGCGCATCGAGGACATCGAGGACGTCTATAGCGAGGCATTCATCGCTGTGCGCAACAACTTGCTCTCTGGCAAGGTCGAGAATGGCACCAACTGGAAGGCCTACATCTTCAGGATTGGACTCAACATGGCCATCAACAAGGCCAAGAAGGACAGCCGCAACGTCATGGCACAGGACCAAACTGCCGACAACGATGATGTCGATGCAGATGAGAGGTTCCAGACACGGCTCACGCTGCAAGAAGTCCTCATGGCTGATGATGCCGACGATGTCCGCCAGCAAGAAGAACGACTAGAGGTGCTGCAGCGCGAGCTCAGCTACCTGCCCGAGCCGTGCGAGACCATACTCAAAAGCTACTACTACGGCGGTATGACAATGACGCAGATCATGGAACAAATCAATTTCAAAACCACCGACTCGGTCAAAGCCAAGAAGTACTGGTGCATCAACCGCTTCAAGGCACGCGTGATGGCTGCGTTTAAAATGTTGAACCTGATTGACTGACCAAACTGAAGCAAAATGACACAATACAACAACGACATAGACATGTTTGACGCCTATCTCAACGATACGATGAGCATGGACGACAAGCGAGAGTTTGAGTTGCAGCTGGCCAAAGACTCCGCACTGGCACGCGCACTGCAACAGCACAAAGAGATTGTCTACTGCCTGCAACAGGTCGGCAGAGACGAAGACCGACAGTTGGAACAAGCCCTCAAGGCCATCAGTGACGACGACTTCAATGACATCGTCAGCCAGCACAAGCACAACACCATCAACGACGCAACTGCCACGGGCCACACCAAGCCACGCGGGCGCATGATACCCATCAACAAACTCTACCGCTGGATGAGCATTGCCGCCATGGTCATTATCATCGCCGGCGTGGGCTTGCAGCAATATCTGGCCACACAGAGCCGCTACAAGGCCTACGACGCCATCTATGCTACAGGTTTCAATGCCGAGAGTGTGATGGGCGCATCACGAGCCGAGGGTGAGATGACCCAAGCACGAGCCGACCTCAATGACGCTATCCAACTATTGGAACAGTCGCCTGCCGAGGCGACACAAGTGCTCGAAGGCCTCATGCAACGCAACGACGCCGACGCTCAGGCCATCAGACACGAGTGTGGCATCGCACTGGCCTATGCCTATGTCAAGGCACACGATATCGACAAGGCACGGCAGACCATCGACCGCGTCAAGCAGCTCAACGATGGGCTACTGCCCGAGGAGCTAGAGAACCTCAACCGGGCACTCGACAGATTTTAGTTTTCAGTAGTTAAGCAATAAGCCAAGAGCCAATAGCGAACGAAGGCACAAAAAGCCACAATCATGTATTGGCCCTACTACACTATCACTTTACTACCCTATTACTCTAGAAACCCTTTTGTGGCAAGCATAATCGAAGAAATGAAAAAGATTATATTACTGTTAGCATTGCTGCTCTGGGCTGTTGCTTTCGAAGCACAGGCCAAGAAGGTGGCCCTGCTCATCGGCGTGGGCAACTACCCACAGTACAGTGACCACTCGGGCTGGGGCAGACTCAGCTCGGCCAACGATGTTAACCTCCTGTCCAAGGCACTCAAGCAGGCCAACTTTCAGGCGGTCTATACCCTGACCGAAGCGCAGGCCACTCACAAGGGCATCATCAACAGGCTGGACAAACTGGTCGGACAATGCAGCCGTGGCGATGTAGTGCTCATTCACTTCTCGGGACATGGACAGCAGATGCCCGACCTGATGCACGATGAGAAAGACCGGCTCACCGAGGCTTTCATCCCCTACGACGCGCACCGATGTGTTACCGACAGCTACCATGGGAAGGCTCACCTCACCGACGACGAAATCAGAAACCGGCTCACCAACCTGCGCAACCGCCTGGGGCCCAAAGGGCTGCTAATGGTCACTCTGGATGCATGCCACAGCGAGGGCAGCACACGCGACGACATGGACTATGACGAAGACGAGGGCTATCCCGTGGTGCGAGGTACGGCCGACATCTTTGAACTCGGCAAGAAGGTGAAAATCACCAACAGGTTGAAACCAGACGCATGCCGACTGATCGAACTGAGTGCCTGTAAAGCCGGAGAGAAAAACTGGGAATATAAGGGTTATGGACGGCTGTCGTTCATCCTGGCCAAGAAAATCACAGCAAATACCAGCCTCGAACAGCTGGCTACAATGGTGGTCAACGACAAGACTGTCATGAACCGCCGACAGACCCCAAAACTCACCACACATCCCGTGGGAACCTGGAAACCCTAGCCATTCACGCTCACTCCCCGTCCAGCATGATAAAAGCGGCCCAATGCGGGAAACTGCGCCTATACTCCTCGGGTGTGAGCTTCTCGTCAGGGTCTTTATAGGCATACATGTGCTCGACCTCGTCGCGGTGCTTGAGCCAGCGCTGTGCCTCGACAAATGCCTCGTGCTTGCTCATGCCTTGCTCAATGTAGTTGCTGTAGAAACGAATCATCATGTCGCGGGTGGCGAGGTCGTTGACCTTCCACAGACTCATGATGATGGTTTGTGCGCCGGCCATCTTGAAGCCACGTTGCAGGCCGAACACCCCGTCGCCACCAATCTCACCCAACCCCGTCTGGCAGGCCGAGAGGATGACCAGGTCCAAGCCACGCAAGTCGAGCTGGGCCACCTCATGGGCTGTGAGCACGCCGTCCTCGATGCTGTCGGGCACGGTCACATCGGGCTTGAAAGTGTTGGCGGCACCACTGAACAGCAATCCGGTGCGCGTCATGGCTTGCTCATCGGCCTGACCTTGGTCGCCCGCTGCCAGAACAAAGCCCAGCGTGTGGTCGCGGCTCACCTGCCGGATGGTCGAGTCGCTCCAGCAAAAGCCGTGTGTGGCTATGTGCATCAACTTGATGTGCCGGCCCGACAGCGCCTTGAACGAGGCCTCCGAGGCCCAGGCATCGGTCTTGAGGTTGACGTCGATGCCATGGCTGAGCAGCTTGTTGTTCACCTCGTTGGCCTCGACGCGTGTGCCAGCCAGCTCGGACCAGTAGATGGCTCGCAGGTCGGCAAAGCCCTGCTGCGCCGGACGGAAGAAGTTGCGACTGTCGACGATGGGCTGCCCACCACGCGTGCGCACAACCCCCATCGCCTGGACATCGGTGTCATAGCGGATGCCACCATAGACCGCGGCTCCGCTGGCCTCGATCTTCGGGTGCTGGATGACCAACTCGCGCGTCGATGACAAGCGGTAGAGGTTGTAGTCGTCGCTCATCATCGTGCCAGCCTTGTCCCAGTGGGGCAACGACTCGATGGCCACGGTGTGCAACTGGCCACTGGGCGAGAAATAGATGTTTCTGACCTGATCCAGCTCGCCTGCAGCGGCCAGCTGCCCCCAGATGTGCCGACTCAAGGCCTGGTGGGTATAGGCCTGGCGGGATTCTGTCTCCAGCTGATTCTGGTCGCACAAAACTATCATCTTGGGCGAGCGGTAGCCAGGGCGAATGGTCAGCGCGATATAGAGGCTATGATCAGCCACAGGCACCTCGAGAAACTCGATGGCCAAATCGTCGGCACCGAGCCGTGCCCGCACGTCCTTCCACGTCACTTTCAAGTCCTGCGTGAAGTCGCCCAACGCATCGTGCTGTTCCCACAGAAAGAGCAACAATTCTTGTTCGAGCGAGTCGCGCAGGCTGTTGAGACTATCGAGCTGGTCACGACCCCACAGGCCGTGCTGTTCGTTGATGCTCTTGATGCGGCTGCGCACCTCTTGCAGATCTTTTTTCGCCTCAATGGCCTCGCTGTCGCCACTATCGTCGACCAGACGGTCAAACTCAGTGTCGGCACTGAGCAGCATCCCCTTGGCAAACAATGCCGACAGGTCATAGACATACCTCGCAGCCAGCGGATGACCCGAGATATATGCGATGAGTGGAAGGTCGTGCTGAAAGAGGCTCGAGTACAACCCCCAATAGCTGGCACGCTCGGCTGCTGTGCGCAGTCTGAAGCTGCTCAGAATGATAGGCTGCAGCTTGGTAGCCGCCAGCAGGATGTTGGTATAGGCCAGTGCGGAATCGCCCTTCGCAAAATAGTAATGCGCCAGGTATTGGTTCATCAGCCCCACTTCTGCAGCGCGAGGCCGGCACTGCTCCTTCGCCTTTCCGGCAAACTCGATGGCATGGTCATAGTCGCCCCTGTAGGCAAAGCCCTGGGCTATTTCGAACAAGAGCGAGGCATAGTCGACCTGGTTGTAATACCAGAGCGCCATGTCAATGTCGCCCAAAGCCAGATAGCAGTCGCCAATCAACTTGTCGGACTCCCAGTACTTTGGCTTCAACGAATAATACTCGATGGCGCGATTGTAGTCGCCGAGGTTCTTGTAGCAATAGGCGAGGTTGATCACCAGCTCGTCGGCGGCATTACTCGGTTCGGAGTAGAACGACAATAGTTCCTCACCCACCTCGATTGCCTCAACATTTTGCTCGGACATCACGAGCTGCTTGAAGCGTTCCATCATCGAGTCTACGTCCTGTGCACTGGCGGCCCATCCGACGCAGGCAGCCAGCAGCACGAGCAACAATATTCTAATGTGACTGTTCATTTGGGTTTCGAGTTTCGAGCATTCGAGTTTTCGAACATTCGAGCATTCGAGCTAGTATTCATTTTCTTATTTTAGAGTCTTTCCTGCCCGGGCCGCCTTGTCGAGCCACGGTCGGGCATCAGTGCCTCGCTGTCGGGCAATGATATCGTCATGTGCACAGCCGATGGAATAATACACATCGCCGATGGTGGCCTCGTCGCGCGACTGCAGCCCCATGAGAGCAAGGACATCGTCACTGAGCGACTGACGATAGAGTGCGACCGCCTTCTTGTCGTCGCGCTTCACATCTTTACCGATGGCATAGAGACACGCCAGGTCGTGCTGCGCATCGCTGTTACCCTCTCGGGCAGCAGCTTGCAGCAGGTCGAGGTAATCCTTGTCGGGATAAATCTTGCCGGCAATGTAGCGCATCAGCGTGGCGTTGTCTACCCCTTCGCATTGCAACCAGGCACGCGCCGAGTCGAAGTCTTGCTGGCGCACATAGACTCGGGCCAGGTCGATACGAGCAACCGATTTGATGCCATCGTCATAACAGTCGGCAGCCTTCATCAGCCACTCGATGGCCTGGTCATAGTCTCGTTTGACTCCATCGCCGTGATAGTAGCACAGACCCATGATGCGCTGAGCCTTGCCATCGCCAGCTTCGGCCAGCTCTCTGAACTGATTGACAGTGCGCTTGCCTATGCCCACCTGATAGAGGTCGAGCAGCTGCTGTGTGGCCTCACCGATGCCCTGGTTAGCCGACTTGACAAGCCATTCTATGGCCTTGTCGCGGTCATGCGGCACACCCAGTCCCTGAGCATAGCAGCAACCAAGATAGCACTGCGCGGCGGCATTGCCAGCCCTAGCGGCTTGGCCGACAAGATCGATGCACTTGGCCCAGTCCTGCTCCACACCATAGCCACCGCCATACATGGTGCCCAGATAGTGCATGGCCTCAACATTGCCATGCTGCATGCCCTGCTCAAAGAGTCCGAGGGCTTCGGCATAGTCCTCTCTGTTGTAATAGAACTTGCCCAGCACCATTTGCGCATCGGCATGCCCGAGTTCGACTGATGCTTTCAAGTATTCGAGTCTCTTGTAACCCGAGATAACGTCCGAGGTGATGTCGGTAGCTATGTGATAATAGACATCTGCAATGGCGATACCCTGGCAAGGCATGCCAGAACTGCGAAGATACTGGCTACAGAAGTCCACCGCCTTGGCTTCGTCGCGCTCTAGGCCATCGACTTCGGCATAGAGGCACGTCAAGTCTTGCATGGCTTGGATGTTGCCATGGTCAGTAGCCTGGGTGAGCAGACTCACGCACCGAGGGTCGCGATAAGACAAGGTGCGTGCCAACTCATAGAGCATGACGCCTGTGTCGGGGACTGTGTCGGTGTGATGAGCCTTCTGATAGCACTGCGCGGCCGCAACATAGTCTTTGTTCAAGGCCAGAGCCATGAGCAACAACTCACCGGCCTCGTCATGCCCCTGCGCAGCGGCTAGCTGCAACCAGTGAGCGGCCTGAGCATAGTCTTGCGGCACTCCTGCACCTCGGTAATAACGGCTGCCAAGATTGAATTGAGCGATGACATCGCCCTGTGTGGCATCTTCGGTCAACTCACCGATGCGTATGGCATTGTCACCATCGGGCAGACAGAAATCGATGGGCAACGTGTACCATACCCTCACCGGGCAACCGTCCTTTCGGCTGGGAATGAAGGGGGGCAGCATCGTGCACACGCGGTAGGCCTCATGGCTTAGGCTCGAATCGTCCGATCGCAACAGCATAATGTCGCCTATCGTGCCATCCTTCTCGACAACAAATTGCATCACCACCCGACCTTCGATGCCGGCCTTGGCAGCCGACGGCGGATACTGTATCATGTCCTGCACATATTGCATCAGTGCAGCCTCGCCACCAGGGAATTGCGGCGGCTCGTCCACCGACTTGAATATCTCCTCATCCTTCTCGTCGTTGGGCTCATACTTCTCCTCGGGGCTAAACTCCTCTACGCGAGGCTCAACCATGATATGTGTTACCACAGTATCAACCTTCGTCTGCCCAACGATTGTCCCTGTTGCCATGCTAGTCAGCATCAATGCCAGTGTAATAGATGATTTCTTCATAATAGTTTCTTTTTGGGACAAAAGTTAACGCCCACAAAGTTAAACATTTTGGTTCAAATGCACAACAGGCCGGAGGCCAGTCGATGCTCTACCTCAATATCAACTCAGCTGCCAACAGGTAATCGAAATAATGAAAAATGTAAAATGCGGCCTGGCAGTATAATCTCACACAGAATACACTGAACACACAGAAAAATTAATAAAAAATTCCGTGTATTCCGTGTATTCTGTGTTTATTCTCGGCCAGGCAGTTCACGCGGCACGCCGCGTCCCTACAACCACAACCTTTACCCTTACCCCAAGTTACTCACGCAACTTGAATAAAAAAAATGAGAGCACCGGGGTTAGGGGGTCGGCGCTCTCGGCGCGGCGTCGATGGGGTATGGGTGGGGTATCGACGCCGCAGGGGGTTGTCAAAAGGGGGGGAGTGGTCCCACTTGGGCTTGAACC
>DEKO01000205.1:7178-10217 GCA_002353885.1 Porphyromonadaceae bacterium UBA2720 | reverse complement strand
CTGCAAAGTTAATACTTTTTCTTGATTCGGGCATCATTTGTCGGGATTTTTTTGCTCCACATCCATTTGGTACACTCACAAAAAAGAGGCGGCACGTAGCCCGCAAGGGTCACGTGCCGCCATGGCTCGGGGGGTAATTAATTAATAGAACCCACCTTTAGTCTTTCTTGAGCAGGTCACGAATCTCGGTGAGCAGCTTCTCCTCAGCACTGGGCTCAGGATCGGCAGGGGCTTCCTCTTTCTTCTTCATCAGTTTGTTCATACCCTTGATCATCAAGAAGATGCACAGTGCGATGATGAGGAAGTCAATCACGTTCTGGATGAATGCACCATAGGCAAACATCGACACACCAGCCTCCTTGAGCGCGGCATAGTTGTTTGCCACACCGGCAGGAATGTCGCCCATGACGGCATACTTGTTGGTGAAGTCCACGCCGCCTGTGGCGAGGCTGATGACTGGCATGATGACATCGTCAACCAGCGACGAGACAATCTTACCGAAAGCACCGCCGATGATCACACCGACAGCCATGTCCATCACATTGCCCTTCATGGCAAACTCCTTAAATTCTTTTACAAATCCCATAGTCGTTTTTTTATTTGGTTGATAAAAGTGAATTAGTTGCAAGTTGCATTGACTTTCCGCATGCAGATCTAGCAGATTACGCAGATTGTTTTATCTCGCAGACTGCCTGACAGCTACTAAGAACTAAAAACTAGAAACTAGATTTATTAAACATTCTTAATCGAGGCAAAAAAAAGAACATTTTCGGGATACAAGCCACACATTCCAAAAAATTTCATTAATTTTGCATCGCTTTTTCACCCGTGGGATGTTAAACCCACATTTAGAGTTCACTAACGCACCGGGTTGATAAAACGACGGTGCAAAGTTACACATTTTAGGTTAAATTACAAACTTTTTTAATAGTTTAATTATTATGGCTAAAATTAAAATCGGTATTAACGGATTTGGTCGCATCGGCCGCTTTGTGTTCCGCTCGACCTTTGAGCAGGACAATGTGAATGACGTTCAAGTAGTGGGTATCAACGACTTGCTGCCTGTTGACTACATGGCCTATATGCTCAAGTATGACACCATGCATGGTCAGTTCAATGGCACCATCGAGGTCGACGCCGAGAAGAATGAGCTCATCGTCAACGGAAACCACATCCGTGTCACTGCCGAGAAGGACCCCGCCAACCTCAAGTGGGACGAGATCGGTGCAGAGTATGTCGTCGAGTCGACAGGTCTGTTCCTGGCCATGGACAAGGCTGAGAAGCATCTGCAGGCTGGTGCAAAGTATGTCGTGCTGTCGGCTCCCAGCAAGGCTGGTGAGGATGGACGTCAGGCTCCGATGTTCGTTTGCGGTGTCAACACCGACAAGTATGCAGGCGAGACCATCGTTTCGAACGCCAGTTGCACCACCAACTGCCTCGCTCCCATCGCCAAGGTCCTCAACGACAAGTTCGGCATCGAGACCGGTCTGATGACCACTGTGCACTCGACAACTGCCACCCAGAAGACCGTCGACGGCCCGTCGATGAAGGACTGGCGCGGTGGACGTGCTGCCGCAGGCAACATCATCCCCAGCTCGACAGGTGCCGCCAAGGCTGTGGGCAAGGTCATCCCCGAGCTCAATGGCAAGCTGACGGGCATCTCGATGCGCGTACCCACCCTCGATGTCTCGGTCGTTGACCTCACTGTCAACCTGAAGAACCCCGCCACCAAGGAGGACATCTGCAAGGCCATGAAGGACGCCAGCGAGGGCGAACTCAAGGGCATTCTGGGCTATACCGAGGACGCAGTCGTGTCGAGCGACTTCCTGGGCGATGCTCGCACAAGCATCTTCGACGCCAACGCCGGTGTCTACCTGACCGACAAGTTTGTCAAGGTCGTGTCGTGGTATGACAACGAGATTGGCTACAGCCACAAGGTGATTGACCTGATCAAGGTCATGAAGAAGCACAACGGCTAATACGTGGCCTGCGTGCTGGGCGCTTCGCATCAAGTCCTGAGCCACTCGAAAGGTCGCTCAGGACTTTTTTCAACCAACTGAACTACTAATCATCCAGGAGCTCTAGATAATCTAGCACATCTAGAGCCTCTAGAAACCCTACAAAGACAATGCAAAACAGACAATACAAGAGGACACTGGTGACCACGGCATTGCCCTACGCCAACGGACCGGTGCACATCGGCCACCTGGCTGGAGTGTATGTGCCGGCCGACATCTATGTGCGATACCTGCGCCTCCAGGGCGTGGACGTGATGTTTGTGGGCGGCAGCGACGAGCATGGCGTGCCCGTGACACAGCGAGCACGACGCGAGGGCATCACACCGCAGCAGGTGGTGGACCGTTATCACGAGCTCATCAAGGCATCGTTCGAGGAGTTGGGCATATCCTACGACATCTACAGCCGCACAACCAGCAAGACGCACCACCAGTTTGCCGCCGAGTTCTTCCGCAAACTTTATGACGATGGCAAACTGGTCGAGAAGACCACCAAGCAATTCTATGACGAGGTCGACGGCAAGTTTCTCACCGACCGCGACGTCGAGGGCGAGTGCCCCTACTGCCACCACCCGGCTGCCAAGGGCAACCAGTGTGAGGACGGCTGCGGACGCGACCTGGACCCCACCGAACTGATCAACCCCCACGCCAAAGACAGCGACCACCCGCTGGTGCTAAAGGACACCACCAACTGGTTCCTGCCGCTCAACGAGTATGAGCCTTGGCTCAGAGAGTGGATCTTGGAGGGCCACCAGGAGTGGCGGCCCAACGTCTACGGGCAGTGCAAGTCGTGGCTCGACAACGGGCTGCAGCCACGTGCCATGACGCGAGACCTGGACTGGGGCATCCCTGTGCCCATCGAGGGCGCCGACGGCAAGGTGCTCTATGTGTGGTTTGACGCGCCCATCGGCTACATCAGCAACACCAAGGAGCTGTGCGAGCAACAGCCCGAGCGCTGGGGCACATGGCAGCAGTGGTGGCAGCAGCAGGACACACGCCTCATCCACTTCATCGGCAAGGACAA
>DEKO01000205.1:1356-7153 GCA_002353885.1 Porphyromonadaceae bacterium UBA2720 | reverse complement strand
ATCGTGTTCCACTGCATCATCTTCCCCACCATGATGAAGGCACATGGCGACTACATCATGCCCGACAATGTCCCAGCCAACGAGTTTCTCAACCTTGAGGGCGACAAGATCTCGACCAGCCGCAACTGGGCTGTGTGGCTGCACGAGTATCTCAAGGACTTCCCAGGCAAGCAGGACGTGTTGCGATATGTCCTCACAGCTGCAGCTCCCGAGACCAAGGACAACGACTTCACATGGGACGACTTCCAGGCGCGCAACAACAACGAGCTGGTTGCCATCCTGGGCAACTTTGTCAACCGAGCCATGGTGCTCACGCACAAGTACTTCGATGGCATCATACCGGCTCTGGGCGAGCTTACCGACTATGACCGCCAGACACTCGACGAGTTCAAGGGCGTGAAGCAGACCCTGAGCGACAACATCGAGAACTTCCACTTCCGCGAGGCACTGAAGGACGCCATGAACCTAGCGCGCATCGGCAACAAATATCTGGCCGACACCGAGCCTTGGAAACTGGCCAAGACCGACATGGCACGCGTCGAGACCATCCTGCATGTAGCACTGCAGATCTGCGCCAACCTGGCCATCGCCTTCGAGCCATTCCTGCCATTCAGCGCACTGAAGCTGCGCACGATGCTCGCCATGGGCGAGGTGCGATGGGACAAACTGGGCTGCATTGACATCTTGCCCGCTGGCACTGCCATCCTCAAGCCCGAACTGCTGTTTGAGAAGATACCCGACGAGGTCATCCAGCAGCAGAAAGACCGCCTCGAGCGCATCAAGCAGGAGAACGTGCTCAAGAACTTCAAGCCGCAACCAGTGGCCGGAGAGTGCACCTACGACGACTTCACCCGCCTTGACATCCGTGTGGGCCGCGTCGTGGAGTGCGAGAAGGTCAAAAAGGCCAAGAAGCTGCTCAAGTTCCGCATCGACGACGGCATGGGCGGACGAACCATCGTCAGTGGCATCGCGCTATACTACCAGCCCGAGGACCTCATCGGCAAGGAAGTGTGCTTCATCGCCAACTTCCCGCCACGCCCACTCATGGGCATCGAGAGCCAGGGCATGATTCTCAGCGCCGAGGATGCCGACGGACGCCTGGTGGTCATCGGCCCGACGGGTGAGGTACGCCCCGGTGTACAGGTCAAGTAGCCCTCTGGATGGCTAACGAATGATGGGGACGGCATCTCTGTGCCGTCCCCGCGTTTTATCTAGCTGACAAATGACGCCGATCTAATCGCCGAACAGACGACTCGGTATAACTTATTTTTTGTTAATAAGCGCCTGGGAATTGTTGGAGTTGCGAGTTTTGTTGTAAATTTGCGGGTTGTACCTTCTTGAGCAGCGAGATGCTTGAATCAAGAGTCAACTGTAGACGTCAGACTTCATGTCTTTCTCGTCTTGAAGTAGCACTTTTGGACTTTTGCAAGCGGACCGAATCAAGGAGCCAGATTTTGAAAAACAACTAACCAACAAATATGAAGAAGTACAATCTGATCAACAACACGCTGGGATGGCTCGTGTTTCTGGTGGCGGCGGCAACCTATCTGCTCACCATCGAGCCTACGGCCAGTTTCTGGGACTGCCCAGAGTTCATCGCACAAGGGTTCAAGAGCGAGATTGGCCACCCGCCCGGCAACCCCATCTTTATCCTCACGGCACGCTTTTTCAGCCTCTTTGCAGGCGATGACGTCACGGCTGTGGCACGGTGTGTCAACGCCATGTCGGCCTTGTTCAGTGCGGCGACCATCCTGTTGTTGTTCTGGACCATCACCCACCTGGTCAAACGCCTGGTGGTCAAGGATGGCGAGGAGGACCAGATGACACTGGCACAGTACCTGGTGGTCATGGGCAGCGGTGTGGCCGGTGCACTGGCCTACACCTGGAGCGACACCTTCTGGTTCAGTGCGGCCGAGGCCGAGGTCTATGCCTTCTCGTCGTTCTGCACCGCACTGGTGTTCTGGCTCATCCTCAAGTGGGAGAGCCGAGCCGACGAGCCGGGCAGCGACCGCTGGTTGATCTTGATTGCCTACATCTTCGGCGTGTCGCTGGGTGTGCACTTGCTCAACCTGCTGTGCATCCCCGCCATCGCACTGGTATACTATTACCGCAAGTTCCAGAACACCAGCGCCAAGGGGTCGCTCATCACACTGCTCATCTCGTTTGCCATCATCGTGGCCATCCTCTATGGCCTCGAGCCGGGCTTCGTCGAGATGGGGCAGAAGTTTGACCTGCTGGCTGTCAACTCGATGGGCATGTCGTTCAACACTGGTGTCATCATCTATGCCTTCGTGCTCATTGCCGCCCTGGCATGGAACCTGTGGGAGTTGCACAAGGACAAGAGCGACCTGCGCATCAAGGTGTCGTTCTTGCTTGCCATAGTCCTGTCGGGCATGCTCCTGCTGGGCGATAGCTGGTGGCTGCCTCTGCTGCTGTTCATCGGACTGTGCGTCTATCTGTTCAAGTATTGTACGCCCATTCCGCGCCGCATCCTGGCCAATATCTCGCTCAGCGTGCTCGTCATCTTCATCGGCTTTGCCAGCTATGGCGTCATCCTCATCCGAAGCAACGCCAACACGCCGCTCGACGAGAACTCGCCCAACAACACCTTTGCACTGGCCAAGTATCTGAGCCGCGAGCAGTATGGCGAGACGCCGCTGCTCTATGGCCGCACGGTCTACAGCCAGGTCGTCTATCAGGACCAGCCCAACGGCACGCGCCGCCCGCTAGTCAAAGACGGCCCCATGCAATATGCACAAGAGGTCAAACAGAACCCCAACGACCCTGACCACTACAAGGAACTGGGATACAAGAAGAACTATGTCTTCGCTCCGCAACAGAACATGGTGTTCCCGCGCATTCACAGCGAGGCTCACGCTCAGCAGTATCAGGAATGGTTGGGCATGGAAGGAACCGAGGTCATGGCCACCACTACCGTCGATGCCGATGGCAACAAGGTCGGTGAGGAACTCGCCATCAAGCCAACTGTGCTCGAGAACATCCGATTCTTTATCGACTATCAGCTCAACTACATGTATTGGCGCTACTTCATGTGGAACTTTGCAGGACGTCAGAACGACATCCAGGGCATGGGCGAGGTGACACAGGGCAACTGGATCTCGGGCATACCACTGATCGACAACCCGCGCCTGGGCGACCAGAGCCTGCTGCCCGACGACCTGGGCCGCGGCAACAAGGGACACAACGTGTTCTACATGCTGCCGCTGCTGCTGGGCATCATCGGACTGCTGTGGCAAGCCTACCGTGGCAAGCGCGGCATCGAGCAGTTCTGGGTCGTCTTTTTCCTGTTCTTCATGACCGGTATCGCCATTGTGCTCTACCTCAACCAGACACCCAACCAACCACGTGAGCGCGACTATGCCTACGCAGGATCATTCTATGCCTACGCCATCTGGATTGGCATGGGAGTGGCCGGACTGTGGCGATGCGCACTGGCACTGATGGCACGCAAGGACAAGAAAGACAAGACACAGGCGGCAAGCCACATCGACGAGCGCAACACACAGCTCGAGAAGAGCGGCACAGGCCTGGCCATGGCTGCAGTGGCAGCACTGGTGGGACTGCTGGTGCCCCTGCAGATGGTGAGCCAGACGTGGGACGACCACGACCGCAGCGGCCGATATGCCGCACGTGACTTCGGTATGAACTACCTGGCCAGCGTCGACAAGAACGCCATCATCTTCACCAACGGCGACAACGACACATTCCCGCTGTGGTATGCACAAGAGGTGGAGGGCTACCGCACCGACGTGCGCGTGGTCAACCTCAGTTACCTGTCGACCGACTGGTACATCGCCCAGATGCAGCGGGCAGCCTACGACAGCAAGCCGCTGCCCATGCAGGCATCCAACCTTACCTATGCCTACGACAACCGGCAGTTCAACTATATCCTTGAACCCGACACCAGCGTGCGCATGCCTGTGCTGGAGACACTCAAGCACCTCTACAGCAACGAGAACACCAACAATCCATACGGCGTCAGCGTCATCCAGTACCCGCTGTGCTTCATCCCGGTCGATGCCGACCAGGCTGTAGCAGCGGGGGTCGTGCCGGCCGAACGAAAAGACATGATTGCCGAGACCATCGACCTCGACCTCACTCGCCTGGGCAGTGGCATGACATCGAGCCAGGTGATGAGCCTCGACCTCATCGCATCGAGCATCGCCCAGGGATGGAAGCGCCCATGCTACTTCGCCATGACCGTGCCCGAGAGCTACTATCTGGGACTGGTGCCCTACTTGCAGAACACCGGCATGGCCTATCAGGTCACACCCATTCTCACAGCCGACATGTCCAAGCGCAGCGAGATTCCCTGCAACACCGACAAGATGTATGATGCAGTGATGAACCGATTCAAGTGGGGAGGCATCGACAAGGCCGAGCCCGGATCGCTCTACCTCGACGAGACCGTGCGACGAATGATCACAACCACGCGCACCACCATGGTCAGCCTGGCCATGTCGCTCATCGAGGAGGGCACTACGGCACAGGCAGCCATCGAGGCTGGCAATGCCACCTTCCTGGGAAAGAACGCTAAGCAGTATGCGGCCGACCGTTTTGCTCGCGCACGCAAGGTGCTCGACCTCATGCAGGCCAAACTGCCCGCCAAGGCATCGCCCTACACCATCCAGATGGGCCAGCACATCGCCGACGCATACGCCGCACTGGCCGAATATGGCGGCGACCAGACCGCACGCCAGAAGGCCATCGACCTGCTCGAGCAGGAAATCATGCGATATGCCGACTACTGCCGCTACTACCAGTCGCTCAGCCCAAGCCTGTATGGCCGCATCACCAACATCGACCGGTTTATCAACGAACACTACCTGCCCATGCTGCTCAGCAGCTATGCTTCAGTGGCCGGACAGACCAAGGCTGAGGCCATGGTCAAGAAGGTGGCGGCTCGGGGCGTCAACATCGAACGCATGATGGCCAGCCTACAGCAACAAGAGCAATAACACATAAATCTTTAACAGTGAATAATGAATAATCCGCATGCACACGCATCGGCATTATTCATTATTCATGATACATTATACATTGACAAAGTGTTAGTCGAACGTCCACCGCTGCTCTACCGAATGCTGTTTCCCGAGACCGTATGGCGCATACACAAGCGCCGGCACACGGTCTATCTCACCTTTGACGACGGACCCATCCCGGAGGTCACGCCGTGGGTGCTTGATGTCCTTGACCAATATGGCGTCAAGGCCACCTTCTTCTGCGTGGGCGACAATGTGGCACGCAACCCTCAACTGTTCGAAGAAATCAAGCGGCGAGGACACAGCGTGGGCAACCACACCATGAATCACCTGCAAGGCGCAAAGGTCACCACCCGACGATATCTGCTCAACGTCTTCCATGCCCACGAACTCATCGACAGTCCGCTGTTCCGTCCACCGCACGGCCTGCTGCGATTGGCGCAGAGCAAGGTGCTCAGGTCGCGATTCACCATCATCATGTATGACCTGGTCACCCGCGACTACAGCAAGAAGATGAACCCCCAACAGGTGCTCGACAACGTCAAGCGATACACCCGCAACGGGTCAATCATCGTCTTCCACGACTCACTCAAGGCCGAGCGCAACCTGCGCTACGCACTGCCCCGAGCCATCGAGTGGCTACAGGCACAGGGATATTCGCTCGAGCCCATCGGCGCCACTAGTCATTAGTGTAAATTCCTAAAGTTGCTACAATGTCAGTAGCTAAAGGAGGGCAGTCACCTAGCACCCTGAAGGAGGAAGTCCCCCTAACCCCCTAAAGGGGGAAAGACTGT
>DEKO01000205.1:471-1294 GCA_002353885.1 Porphyromonadaceae bacterium UBA2720 | reverse complement strand
TTAGGGGGGCTTGGGGGGACAACAACCCTAATTACCCCTTACCCTTTACCCCAGGTTGCGTTGCAAACCGGCTAGTTTGGCGCGCTTGACAGCACTGTGACTGAACAACCGGCTAAACTCAGTTTGGTCCATCTGGGCAATGCGCTCACGCGTCAGCGACAAGAAATCTTCGCTAGGCTGCAGCTCGGTCACAGCAGTGGGCTGAGCATGGCGGTTGTGGGGGCAGCACTGTTGGCAAGCATCGCAGCCAAACACGCGGTTGCCCATCACTCCCCTGACCCAATGCGGAAGTTCGCCGCGGTACTCAATGGTCAGGCACGACAGACAGCGCCGCGCATCCACTGCACCATCGCCCGTCAGCGCTCCTGAGGGACATGCGGCCACACATGCGCCACACTCGCCGCACGACAACGTGCAAGGCTCGTCGGCCTCGAGCCACAGTGTGGTGAGAACGATGCCCAAGAAGTAGTAGCTGCCACGGCCGGGAACGATGAGCGCATTGTTCAGACCGATAAAGCCCACGCCAGCCTGTTGTGCCCAGTACCGCTCACGGATGGGTGCCGAGTCGACACAACAGCGCGTCTGGCATGGACCCATCTGCTCGATGGCAGCAGCCAGTTGCCACAACCGTTGCTTGACCACCTCGTGGTAGTCGCGTCCGTAGGCATAATAGGCAAATTGCGGCGCTTCCTGAGGCTGAAGACGTGCCGGGTAGTAGTTCATAGCCACCACAACAACCGACTGCGCACCAGGCAGCAGCTGCGTGGGGTCATCGCGCAGCTCGCGGTGACGTGCAGCCCACTCCAGACAGCCATGGCGGCCC
>DEKO01000205.1:0-462 GCA_002353885.1 Porphyromonadaceae bacterium UBA2720 | reverse complement strand
GCCCTGCGCCAGCCATTGGTCATAGCGCAAGGTCGCCACGTCGTCGACGCGGTGTGCCCGTGCCACACCGCAGGCATCAAACCCCAGCGCACGGGCACGCTCCTGTAATGTTGAATTGAGAGACGTAAGTTCGACCACCCCCCTAACCCTCAACGGGGAAACTAATCGATCATGTCAAAACCCGTGTAAGGCTGCAGAGCCTTGGGGATGCGGATGCCATCGGGTGTCTGATGGTTCTCGAGCAGCGCGGCCATGATGCGCGGCAACGCCAGAGCCGAGCCATTTAGCGTGTGGCACAGGTGCGTCTTCTTGTCCTCGCCACGATAGCGGCACTTCAGNNTCGAAGTTGCTCACCGAGCTCACCTCCAGCCAGCGCTCCTGCGCAGCACTCCACACCTCGAAGTCGAACGTGATGGCACTCGTGAAACTCATGTCGCCACCACACAGGCGCAAGATGTGCCA
>DEKO01000025.1 GCA_002353885.1 Porphyromonadaceae bacterium UBA2720 | reverse complement strand
GACAAGCCATCGACGGTGACACGGCACAAGTTGGACCGCAAGTCGCCCAAAAGTTAGGATTGAACCAGGTTACTTACGCCGAAGAGATTCTCAAAGTCGAGGATGGAAAGGCCACTATCCGTCGCCACATCGACGGTGGAGTTGAGACGGTTGAGGCACCGCTGCCCGTGGTCATCACAGTCAATGGCAGTGCCGCACCGTGTCGACCGGCAAATGCTAAGCTGGTCATGCAGTACAAGCGAGCAACGTGCCCCATGGAGCGCACGGGCGACGAGCCCTGGAAGGCGCTCTATGACGAGCGGCCCTACCTGACACTGAACCAGTGGAGCGTGGCCGATGTCGATGGAGACCCCGACCAATGCGGACTCAGTGGATCGCCCACCAAGGTCAAGACTGTGCAGAACATCGTCTTCCAGGCCAAGGAGAGCAAGACGCTCACAGGCAGCGATGCCGATGTCGAGAGCGTAATCAAGGAATTGTTGAACGAAAAAATCATTGGATAGACAATGCTCAATAGCCTCACCCCCCAGCCCCCTCTCCAGAGGGAGAGGGGGAGATGGTTGCAAAACAAGACGGGATAGATGATGAAACCTAAATGTGCTTCTGCTTCGCCTGACAGGTATAGCATTTTAGAAGCTAACGCTAAGAGTTTAAGGCTGAATATGACTGTGGCTGAGTTCTTGTTATGGCAGGAGTTGCGCAATAGTCAGTTGGGAGCAAGATTTAGGAGGCAACATGTAATAGGTGATTATATCGTGGACTTCGTATGTTTGTCGAAGCGATTGGTCATCGAGGTTGATGGAAAGTATCACAGCATTCCTCAGCAAGTCAAAGAGGATGAGGCGAGAACTGAAGCATTAAGTCGAATGGGTTTTCGAGTTGTGAGGTTTACTAACAATCAAGTTTGCAACCATTTGGAGGAGGTCATTGAAACGATTATGCAACAAATAGCTTGAGATAACTAGTTTATTTGAATTATTTAATTAAAATGGACAAAAATATGAATACGAGTGGAACAAACTCTCCCCTCTCCTCCTGGAGAGGGGACGGTGGTGAGGCTCATAATGTCTTTGTATATTGCGAGATTGAGCAGACTACCGTGGCCGAGGTGTCGCAAGAGCTGCTCACCAAGGGCCGAAAACTGGCCAGTGAGCTGGGTGTAGAGCTGCATGCAGTGGTGGCCGGTACAGGCATTAAGGGCAAGGTTGAAGACCAGATTCTGCCCTACGGCGTCGANNACAAACTCTTTGTCTTCGACGGCAAGGGACTCTTCCCCTATACGTCGGCACCGCACACCGACCTCATGGTCAATCTGTTCAAACAGGAACAACCGCAAATCTGTCTCATGGGAGCCACCGTCATCGGCCGCGACCTGGGACCCCGTGTGTCGTCGTCGCTCACCAGTGGCCTGACCGCCGACTGCACTGAGCTCGAGATTGGTGACTTTGACGACCCCAAGACCGGCGCACATTACGACAATCTGCTTTATCAGATCCGCCCGGCTTTTGGTGGCAACATTGTCGCAACCATCGTCAACCCCGAGCATCGCCCCCAGATGGCAACTGTGCGTAGTGGCGTGATGCAGAAGGCACTCTACAATGGCCAGGCACGTGGCGAGGTGGTCTATCCTGATGTCGACAAGTATGTGCCCCAGACGGCCTACGTTGTCCAGGTTCTCGACCGCCATGTCGAGGCTGCAAAACACAACCTCAAGGGGGCTTCGATTGTCGTGGCTGGTGGCTACGGCGTGGGCAGCAAGGAAGGCTTTGACCAACTCTTCCAGCTTGCCAAGGAACTCCATGGCGAGGTCGGAGCCAGCCGTGCCGCTGTCGATGCCGGTTGGGTCGACCACGACCGACAGGTGGGGCAGACTGGTGTCACTGTGCACCCCAAGGTCTACATCGCTTGCGGCATCAGCGGCCAGATTCAGCACATTGCAGGCATGCAGGATGCGGGCATCATCATCTCGGTCAACAGCGACCCCGATGCTCCAATCAACCGCATTGCCGACTACGTGATTGTGGGCACTTGCGAGGAAGTGATTCCCAAACTCATCAAATACTACAAACAAAACAGCAAGTAAATCACTAGGAGTTACAGTAGTTCTGTAGTTCAGTAGTTCAGCCAATACATAACCGCAATGGTTTCATTTCAAGACATAAAAGCATGGCAATTAGCCCATGAACTAGTATTGTGTGTCTATCAAGTGACACAGAACTTTCCAGAGGGAGAAAAATATGGACTCACCTCACAGTTCAGGCGTGCGGCTGTTTCGGTGCCGGCCAATATTGCTGAAGGTTTTAAGAAACTGGGCAGTTCAGACAAGCTCCGCTTCTACAATATTGCTGAAGGCAGTCTTGAAGAGAGCAGATATTATGTCATTTTATCCAAGGATTTGAATTACATCAATAAAGATGATTATGACAAATTAATCTGCCTAGTCGAAAATACGAGTAAGGCTCTAATTGCCTATTGCAGAGGACTTATTAAGAACAATTACAGCAATAGTTACTAATCAGAAAGGTAACGGCTGAACTACTGAACTACTGAACTACTGAACTACTTAAAATACAGAAATTATGGCAAAATATAACGTACCTGAGATAAACTTCCAGCTCACGCATCCGTTGATGAAGCGCATCGTCGAGCTCAAGGAGAAAGGCTTCGCCGATGCCAAGCAGTATCCCGATGCACCCGTCGACCACGACGATTCCATCGAGAACTACCGTCGCATCCTCGACATCTGTGGCGAGGTTGCCGAAACCATTATCGAGCCCAACAGCGAGAGCGTCGACCAGGAAGGACCGCATCTCGAGAATGGACGCATGATCTATGCCAGCAAGACCTACGAGAACCTTGACGCCACACGCAAGGCTGGACTGCATGGCGTGTCGATGCCACGACGCTATGGCGGACTCAACCTGCCCAACGTCGTCTTCTCGATGCTCAGTGAGATGATTTCGAGTGCCGATGCTGGATTCCAGAACATCTGGTCGTTGCAGAGCTGCATCGACACACTCTATGAGTTCGGAAACGAGGAGCAGCGACAGCAGTTCATCCCGCGCGTCTGCGCTGGCGAGGGAATGTCGATGGACCTCACCGAGCCCGATGCCGGTTC
>DEKO01000169.1 GCA_002353885.1 Porphyromonadaceae bacterium UBA2720 | reverse complement strand
CTCGGCACTGCATTCGGCTTGCACAAGATTTCGTGGTTGTCATGATGTTTATCAGGAATTTTATAGGAATTAAAGAATTTGCTAGACACGCTAGAATTATCTAGTTTGTCTAGATTATGTAGAATATCTATGAAATCTAGAAAGAGCAAAACCATGAGGCGATTTATATCGATTGTAGCGGCAGTGGCAGTTGGCTTGTCGCTGGTTGCGCAGCAGAAGACGCTGCGTGAGTGGGGATTTGCGACAGGAATTTTCGAGACCGGCCCCAACAATGCCATCACCGATGTGCCGGGCGTGACCGTGGGCCATGTCACCTGCATCGAGGGCGACAGCATCCGCACCGGTGTGACCGCCATAGTGCCGCACCAGGGTAACATCTTCCGCAACAAGGTGCCGGCAGCCATCTACGTGGGAAACGGGTTCGGCAAGCTGGCGGGAGTGACACAAGTGCGCGAACTGGGCAATATCGAGACTCCCATCGTGCTGACCAACACACTGAGTGTGGCTGCCGGCATCGAGGGGCTGGTACGTTACACCTTGGCCCAGCCGGGCAACGAGCATGTGCGCTCGGTCAACGCCGTGGTTGGCGAGACCAACGACGGCGGGTTGAACAAGATTCAGCAGATGCACATCACCCCGCAGATGGTCATCCAGGCCATCAACCGCGCGCATGGCGGCCCCGTCGAGCAGGGATGCGTGGGTGCCGGCACAGGCACCGTGTGTTTCGGGTTCAAAGGCGGCATCGGCACGTCGTCGCGACGGTTGCCGCCGTCGCTGGGCGGCTACACCATCGGTGTGCTGGCGCAGACCAACTATGGCGGCATCCTCGAGATTGACGGTGTGCAAGTGGGACAACGGTTGGGCAAATTTGCCTACGCCGACCACGTGCGTAAAGATCAAGACGTGGATGGCTCGTGCATGATGGTGGTCGTCACCGATGCGCCGCTCGACGCCCGTAACCTTGAGCGTGTCGCCAAGCGCGCCATGATGGGTCTGGCCAAGACTGGTGGCATCGCCTCCAACGGCAGTGGCGACTATGTCATCGCCCTATCGGTCGCTCCGCAGAACTTGATTCCCATCGATGCCAAGCGACTCACTACCACTGTGCTGGCCAACGACGAGATGTCGCCCCTGTTTGCAGCCACCATCGAGGCCACTGCCGAGGCCCTGTGGAACTCGCTCTTCATGGCCCAGTCGATGACCGGCTACCGCGGCAAGCGCGTCGAATCCCTCCCCGTCGACCGCGTCCTCGACCTACTGCGCCACCGCTGATTTGTAAAAACTCCCCTAAGCAAAGGCTGCAATCAAGGCGTTTAGTAGGGTGCGTAGTCGGGTGGTGCTGGCATGCTGGCCGGGGATGAGGATAGTGATGCGCAGACTTTCAGTGTCAATGGCGTGTGTGACTGCAAAGGCATCAAGTTGATGAATATCAGTGTTGTTCAAT
Source organism: Porphyromonadaceae bacterium UBA2720 (assembly GCA_002353885.1). Taxonomy (GTDB): domain Bacteria; phylum Bacteroidota; class Bacteroidia; order Bacteroidales; family Muribaculaceae; genus Sodaliphilus. The sequence goes on along the minus strand of DEKO01000169.1, from coordinate 3,105 downwards.
GCCGTATTCATGTGCTCAACGATGTTGTCTATTGCCTCGTTATGCGGTGTATCATCAGGCAGCTTGCGACTAAACGAGACCTCAACGTCGGCGGTAGTGCTTAACAGCCAACTATACTTGGGTTGAACCAATTGGTAGTGCACGACCAGTCCTTCGGTTTCAACTTTGTCACCATCAAACTCATACGGAAAAATCATCACATCAGCACTATCTCCAACAATTGAATAAGCATAGTCACCTGCCACTCGCTTCATCATCCGCTGAAACTGCCGCAGAAACGTGTTGTCGCCTATCCACCATGAGATGACAAAAATGGCAAGTACAAGCAGAGTCAATGCAAGCCACGACATCGAATCATATTGCGCCCACAACAAGCGCAATCCCAAGCACAGGCCTAATGCAATCAGCCCTTTAACCTCAACATACTGCTTCATACATCTCAATTACTTATCGCTCGCGCAGAAAGCGGCGCAGTGCAAAGGTCATAAAATATGGTATCGTATAGAAATGTCCCTCAAAACCGAGATTCTTGTCGCACAACTTGATGCCATAGTGGATGTCATTGTACTTCCCACCGTGGTCAACCAAGTTTCGCAACGAACGCGTAGCACCATCAGTAGCCTTGACCTCGATAGGCACTAGCGAGTCTCGGTCACGCACAAAGAAATCCATTTTAAGTGTTGACTTCTTGTTGCGATAATAGTAGAGTTCGTAGCCTTGCTTGACCAGCATGTCGCCCACTATATTCTCATAGATTGCCCCCTTATAGGTACCCAAATTACGGTTAACACGCAAATCCTCCTGCGCCTCATCGTCAAGCGACGCGATGAGGAGCCCAGTGTCCTTAAAGTAGATTTTAAATGACAGTGGGTTGTAGTTACCCTTCAGTGGCAGTTCGGGCACATCCATGCAATAGCACACATTGACGATGCCTGCGTCTTTCAGCCAATCAACAGTTCCGACATATTCTCGATTGCGTGCGCCATGAGCAATCTTGCTGATTTGGAATTTCTTGTTCTCCTTGCCCAGAAATACACTGATGTGATGATAGATACTTTTGACTTTCGCTTTGTCCAGTCCTTGCGCATATTTTGTGATATCTTCCTCATAATCAAGCAACAACTGTCGCTGCATGGCCAGTGTGTTCGTGAAATTCTTCTGGGTTACAAAGGATTGGACAATAGCTGGCATGCCACCGATTGTGACATAATCGCGAAAGGCACTCATCATGGTCTGCATCTGAAGCGCACTAAATGGTTTCAAAGCGAGCAGATGTCCATAAAGGTCATCAATCTGCGCATCGCTATAGCCCAGTGCCCACAGGAACTCCTCAAAGTCGAGCGACATCATCTCGCAATCCTGCTTGTAGCCAACGCTGTTCGACTCAATCTCATGATAATTAATGCCCATCATCGAGCCAGAACAAATCACATCATAACGCCCGTCGAGCTTAAAGGGCTTGAGGCTGGTGGCACAGTTGGGACAATCCTGCATCTCGTCAAAAAAAATGAGTGTTTCATTAGGCACGAGTTGCCAGGTGGGGTCAATCAACGTGATATTCTTAACAATGGAATCAACCCCGAAGCCATCGTCAAATATTCGGCGATATTGCGGCTGCAGGGCGAAGTTGATAGCCACCACGTGCTTATAATTAGCTTGAGCAAACTGCATGATGGTGAAAGTCTTGCCCACCTGCCTCGCGCCACGCACAACCAGTGGCAATCGTTCAGGATTAGACTTCCAGTCGGCCAGCAGTTTTTCCATCTTGCGCTTCAGAAATTTCATATCAACTTGATTTTGAGGGCAAAATTACAACAAAATCACAAAATTCCAAAGTTTTTAGCTAAAAAAATCACAAAATCCCATGCGTTTAGGGGTGAAAAATCACAAAATTCCACCTATTGCAGGCCGAAAACTGTCCAGTTTGTAGCGGTGGCGGAATGGGGACGGTTCTTTTTCCGCCACTTTTAACGCTTTTGTTAACATTTTGCATCGTGTTGGCAAGATAACACCCGTAAATGTCAAATACTTTAACTTTTGCGAAAATACATTCCCACAAAGGAAGCGAGGCAACCCATTGTCGCTGCTCACCCCCCCGCCTGGCCTCTCCCCTGCAGGGGAGAGGGACTCTGGGTGATTACGCGGCACGCCGCGTCCCTACTCGCCGATGCGATGAACATGGTGGGTGATCACGCGGCACGCCGCGTCCCTACAACCCCTCGCCTGGCCTCCCACCAGAGTGGGGAGAGGGACACGCCGCCGCTACTGGAGAGGCCGCTGAAAAAAGTAATTGACCGCGAATTTACGAGAATCAAATGCGATTTTTCTTGAAAAATCATTCGGTGGGAAATGTTGCGAGAATCTGGCGGACGGCTGCGGGGTCGGTGATGCCGGTGCCGGCCGAGCAGCTGGCGTGAATCTCACTGCAGCCAGTGCCGGCCAGGATGCCGGCGGCGTTGTCGGGAGTGACTCCACCGCCGGGCATGATGATGATGCGACCGGCGGCACGCTCGCGCAGCTGGCGCAACAGGTCGATGCCTTGGGCGGCCGACTGCTGCTGACCGCTGGTGAGGATGCGGCAGCAACCCAGACCGATGATCTGCTCCAGCGCTGCGAACGGGTCGCGGCAGCGGTCGAAGGCGCGGTGAAACGTCACAGGCATGCCCTGAGCCGCCTGCATCAAGCGCTGCATGGCGGGCAAGTCGATATCACCCTCGGGCGTAAGCGCCCCAAAGACAAAACCGGTGCACATGCTGCGCAGTGCCTGGATGTCCTGTTCCATGACCTGCAACTCGCGGTCGGTGTAGACAAAATTTCCCTCGCGCAGGCGTATCAGTACCATGACCTGAAGCCGGGTTGTGGTGAACACGTGCTGCGTCATGCCGTAGGATGGCGTGAGGCCACCCACCGACAGTGCCGAGCACAACTCGATGCGGCCTGCCCCTGCCTGCTCGGCAGCTAGGGCGCTGGCCAAATTGGATGCACAAACTTCTAGCATAAGGAATTTTTAGTTTTTAGTTGTCAGTTTCTAGTTTTTAGTAGCTGCCAGGCTGAGTTTTGCACACAGATTTACACAGATTAAAAAATCTAGTTTCTAGTTCTTAG
>DEKO01000098.1 GCA_002353885.1 Porphyromonadaceae bacterium UBA2720 | reverse complement strand
AAAGTGCCATTTATGGCATTTTTTTGTCGCAAAACCATTGTTTAAACGGTTGCTTAGAGAAGAAAACCTGCAACAATCTATGCAAATTTGCAATCCGATTGCAAATTTGCATGGATTGTGACGCAAGGGGTATGTCACCTCACAAAACACAGGGCGCGACCACACTTGCTGGTCGCGCCCTGTTATCATCTTAGGGAAATTGTTTAGTCCTCAGTGAACTCGTAGACGTAGGATGCGGTGTCATCCTTAAAGACATTGCTGGGAGGATTATTCAGGTCAAAGTCACTCCAGACCTTGATTTGACGCAGATTTTCGTTGTAGTAGAGATAGATGCCTTTAGCATTATGGTTAACATTGCTGATGTCGATGCGTGTCAGACCTGTCACGTAAACGCTGAACCATTCAACCGCAGTCATGTTGCCGACATTGAGTTCGGTTACATTGGGGATTGAGAATGCATTGAGCAGGGTCATGTGGCTCTGATCGTCAGGTAGGATGAGCGAGGTGAGTGCCTCGTTGTCGTAGCAGTTGAGTGTCTGCAGTTGGTTGCAGTTCTTCAGGTTGACCGATGGCACCTGATTGCTCTCGATGCGCAGATCGGTCAACTTGGTGTTGTTGCTGAAGTCCATGGCTGTAGTCAAATTGTTGCTTTGGCACTCGAGGTAGGTGAGTTCGGTGCATTGGCTCACATCGAGGCTGGTCATGCCATTGGAGGACACATTCAGTTCGTGGAGCGTGCTTGCTATGGGAGCAAGGTCAAGATCGGTGAGTTTGGTGTTTTGAACATAAAGGCGCTCAATGCTATTGCAGCCTGTGATGTCGAGCGATGCTAGGTTAGTGTTATAACTTAGAATCAGACCTTTCAGGTTTTCACAGCCACTCAGATTGACCGTAGTCAGTTGGTTGCCACTGAGTGACACCTCTTTGAGGGTGCTGAAGTTATGCAAGTCAATGGTGCTCAATTTGTTCATGTCGGCCATCAGTGTTTCCAACTGTGTAAACTTGCTAAGGGGCAAGTCTTCATATTTCAACGAAATAACTTTGAGCGACTTCAGTGACGAGGGAAGTTGATTTAAGTCATATCCAGTCAACTTGCTGCATCGAGATATGTTGAAATCTTCCATCTTCTCCATTTCACCCGTTGTGAGTGAAGTGAGGAACTGACAACTCGAGGCATCAAAGACTCGCAGGTTCTTCAGTGCGCTGATGTCGATGGTTTGGATGTTGATTCCCGAGCAGTAGAGTTCCTGCAGGTTGGTGAAAAACTCCAGGCCCTTGAAGTCAAACACCCGCAGTTGATTGATGTTGATAACACCGTTATAGGCAGCAGCCTGAATGTTGGTGTAAACATCTTCGCCATTGGCGATATTGGTCTTGATGTAGTCACGCAAGACTGCATCGGGGATAAATTCCTCGGTGAGGATGTTGTAGGGTTGCTCGGCTTCGTCGAATGTGACTTCGGCTACATCATCGGCGGCATAGGTTACTACGGTGCCGTCGTTGAGGCGGACGTTCATGTTATAGGTGGTCTGTGCTTGGGCACAGGTGGCGAGGCCAGCGACGGCCATCAGCGCGAGAAATATCTTTTTCATTGTTGTTTTAGTTTAGGTGGTGATTAACGATTGTAGATTTTGTAACTAGCACTGGGTGTGGTCAGGATGTATACACCTGGGGACATGCCCTTGAGGCTGATGTCAACTATTCCTGTAGCAGTGGCGGTTGCCGATCCTGCACGGCGGCCGTCAACTGTGAAGATGTTGACCACGGTTCCTGGCTTGAGATTCTCAAAGTGAGCATTACCAGCCACAATCACAGGCTTGGTTGCATCGGTCTTCACTTGGTCAATGTCAGTGTAGGGTGCCTGATCGCTGAATGTGTAGTTGAGCACATCGGCGATGGCGACTTCAATGACCTGGCTGGGAGTCTCGGCCTTGAATATGCCATCAGTCATTGTGACTACAGGTTTCTCGGCCAGCGCAAAGACGGCCTTTGTCTCGTCTTGCAGCGTCACAATCAGGTACTGTGCGGTCTGTGCCTTGGCGGCCAGCCCCATCAGCATGACGCACACTAGCGCGACGAGTCGGTTTAGTACTGTTTTAGTCATAATTGTTAGTTTTAGGATATTAAACATTGGTTTTATTTGTTTCGATCTCAAATTTTTCAAGGGCTTGCTGTAGTGCGGCACGGGCGATGGGCTTGAGCAGGAAGTCGACCATGCGGTAACTGGCGGCACGCTCGCGATATTGGGTATAGGCTGTAGTGAAGATGATGGGGACATGGGTGAGGTGCAATTGGTCTAAGGTCTCGAAACTATAGCCGTCGCTCAGGCGGATGTCGGCAATGATCAGATCAACATGGTGGCCCGACAAGAAGTCGATGCTTCCTTCCACATCCTCGGCTTGCCCCACAAGCACGTAATCGGGTCGCAATTGGCTCAGATTGTGTTTGAGTTCGACTGCGGCGTAGTACTCGTCCTCAATGATGAAAACTTGCGTCTTCGTTTGTGGGTTGATATGGTTGCTATCTTTCATGCCTATCTTTGAATTTCGACCGCTAAATTACGGCCATACGCACAGGCATGCAAGTTGCCATCCCGCCAATTGTGGAATTGGCGGAACGAATTGTGTTATTTTTGGAATGAATTTTATGAGGCTTATTTGCCTCCCAGCCAATCGAGGAAGGGCTGACGGCGGGCGGCACTCACCATGGCTTCTTGACGATCGGTGCCTGCTTGGACCTCGACCTTGAGGCGGCCATTGAAGTACTTGCTCACCTTGCCGATTGACTCAATGCTGGCGATGATGTTGCGTGCCACGAGGAAGAAATGTGACGAGTCGAGGATCTCTTCGACCTCAGCCAAGTTGCGAAACTCGGTCATGCGTCGCTGGCCCGAGCGCAAGTAGGCGTAGACATATTTGTCCTCGCTCAGGAAGTAAGCCACATCGTCAATCATGGCATAACTGTAGTTGTCGCCGCTGCTGAGCAAGATGCGTTGGCGGTTGGCAGGTTGCAGCATTTGGCGCAGCAGTGAGGTGTAGTCGGGTGCAGCGGTTTGCTTGCTCGTGAGGCGTTCCAACTTGTCGAGGGCTGCGCTCAGAGCCTCATCACCGATGGGCTTGAGCAGGTAGTCAATACTATCGACCTGAAAGGCTTGAATGGCAAAGTCATCGTAGGCGGTGGTGAAGATGACGGGTGTCTCGACCTTGACTTGACGGAAGATCTCGAAACAGTTGCCATCCACCAGTTCGATGTCCATGAAGATGAGGTCAATGTCGGGCTTGCCGAGTAGATACTCGACCGAGTCCTCGATGCTCTCGGCGGTGAACATCAAGTGGTAGTCGGGGCGCAATCGCGCCACGGTATGCTTCAGGTTTTCGAGGGCAAATGCCTCATTCTCGATGATGATATAGTTCACTGCCAAATGATTAAGAGTTTATAATTTACAATTAAGAGTTATGACCTTTGCGGCTTACCATGTTATTTCCTTATTTGATAATTCTATACTAGAGAAATGGCACTGTTGCTGTGAAGGTGGCACCATCGTTGGTGACAACAAACTCCTTGCCATGAGCCTGATACAACTCGGTGAGGTAACGCAAACCCACATGTGATGGACTCTCGCTGGCCTTGGGTTGTATGGGGTTGCTCACTGTCACATCCTCGGTGCCGATAGTGATGCTCACGGTCATGGGATGACGTGTCGAGATGATGTTGTGCTTGGTCACATTCTCAATGAGCAGTTGCAGGGTGTAGGGAACCAACTGCTGATTGGCAATTTTGTCCTCACCGCTGATGTCCACGGTCAGTTGGTCGCGGTAGCGTTTCATCAAGATATCGACGTAGTTGTGCAGGAAACCCATCTCGTCACGCAGTGGCACTGTGTCGCGGTTCTGCTGCGACATGATGTAACGATACATCTGCGAGAGCGACATCACAAACTCACGGCTCTTCTGCTGGTCGATGTCGATGAGCGAATAGAGGATGTTGAGCGAGTTGAACAGAAAGTGTGGGTTGACTTGTGCTTTGAGTGCGTCATAGCGATATTGCAGGGCCAGTTGCTTCTGAGTCTCTGCCTCACGCATGCTACTCTTGAAATTGAGCACATAGAATGTGGTCTCAACACCCAGGAATACAAAGATGGCATTGAAAGCGCTGCCGCCCCAGTCGACATGAGCATTCATCAGACGTGTATAAGCGAAATTGAAAATGATGAGCATGACAATTACCAGTAGAGCATCGATAGCAATCTTTAGCCCTATGTGCTGTATCTTGGTGGGGCGAAAGATGACGGCAGTGATGAACACCGACTGCAGGAAAGTGGGAGTGAAATTGTAGAATACTCCAACCATCATGTCGGCAAAATTGTCATATGGGAATACAGTCTTAAAAGCGATCTGGTTATAGAACGCCTGGAAAACAATGTAGTATCCCACCAGACCCAGCAGCAATGCGGCCACCAGCCGCCATGTCAACTTCACTTTCATCTTTCGGCTTGGTTTGTCAGTTGACCTGGACGGGGATACCGGTGGCCTGGGCGATGCGGTCGCCGATGGCCTGCAGCTCGTCGTGCTCGATCTTGACCAGATGGTCGGCCGGTGTCTTGCGGTCGAGCGAGTAGAGCATGACCTCGCGAGGCTGGATTTGGCGGTAGGCCTCGATGAGGGCGTTGACCTCGGTGTCGGTGGTGTTGTCAAAGAGTTTGCCTTTCCACTCGCCACGCAGCATCATGGTCTGCACGATGCACTGGCCGCTGAACTGCTTGAGGTCCTCGATGACTCCCTCGGGGATGAGATTGGGCGACTGCGGGCGATTGATGACGCGCAGGGTGGCGGCGATGGCCGAGTCGAGTTTGAGGATGTTGTTGTCCACCTTTTTCAAGGCCTCGGCAACCTGTGGGCGACCTGCCATGGTCGAGTTGCTGAGCACGCTCACCCGGGCCTGGGGATAGTAGCGGTCGCGCAACAGCATCACATCGTGCACCACCTCCTTGAAGTGGGGGTGCAGCGTGGGCTCGCCGTTGCCCGAGAA
>DEKO01000055.1 GCA_002353885.1 Porphyromonadaceae bacterium UBA2720 | reverse complement strand
CAGCGCTACTACGACGAGATGTATGGCAACCGGTAGTTAATGCACAATCACAATTGTGAATTATTGGGTTATCGATTGCTCGAAAAATCGATTGTTCGAACAATCAAATCTTGCAACTCGCAACACACTTCTCAAAACTCTTAACAGGAAACTCGTAACCCGAAACCTCGAAATAAATGAAAGGAATAGTGCTNNGCCATCTTCAAGGTGGGCATGTGCCTGCCCAGCGGACCTTACGTCTCCGACGACGACGTGCGCTCTATCGTGGACGCCATCAAAAATGCAATAGAAAACTAAACATACAGATATGAAAGGTATAGTCTTGGCCGGCGGCAGTGGAACCCGCCTTTATCCCATCACCAAGGGCGTCAGCAAGCAGCTGCTCCCCATCTACGACAAACCGATGGTCTACTACCCCATCTCGGTGCTGATGCTGGCAGGCATCCGCGAGATACTGATCATCTCTACACCTCACGACCTGCCCATGTTTCGTCGCCTGTTGGGCACGGGCGAGGAACTGGGTGTACGGTTCAGCTATGCCGAGCAACCCCGTCCCGAGGGGCTGGCTCAGGCATTTCTCATCGGTGAGGAATTTATTGGCGACGACTGTTGCTGCCTAGTCTTAGGCGACAACATCTTCTATGGCCAAGGTTTCACAGGCATGCTCAAGGCCGCCCTGACCCGCACCGAGACCGAGAATACGGCCACGGTATTTGCCTATGCCGTCAAGGATCCGAACCGCTTCGGCGTAGTGGCCTTCGATGAGCGTGGCAATGCCACCAGCATCGAAGAGAAGCCTTTACACCCCAAGTCAAACTTTGCTGTCACAGGGCTGTACTTCTATCCTCACGACGTGATAGAGATTGCCAAGAGCATCAAGCCCTCGGCACGTGGCGAGCTAGAGATCACTACGGTCAACCAGGTGTATCTCGAGCAAGGTCGCGTGCACGTTCAGACGTTGGGCCGCGGTTTTGCTTGGCTTGACACCGGCACAGCCGAGAGCATGCTCGACGCGTCCAACTTTATCCAGACCATTGAGACAATGCAAGGTGTGCAAGTGGCAGCTCTCGAAGAGATTGCCTACCGCAAAGGCTGGATCACGAGCGAGCAGTTGCTTGCTATCGCCGAGCCACTGAAAAAGAACCACTATGGCGAATACCTCATCAAGCTGGCCCAGAATGGACTATAATGGTCCGAGCATCATCCAGCTGCCCAAGGTGAGCGACCCTCGTGGCAACTTGTCGTTTGTCGAAGGTTGCCGTCATGTGCCGTTTGACATCCGGCGTGCCTATTGGATCTATGATGTGCCCGGTGGCATGCACCGCGATGGTCATGCCTTCCGCCATCAGCATGAACTGATCATCGCCCTGTCGGGGAGCTTTGATGTCGTGCTGCACGATGGCACCAGCGAGACTCGCTATCACATGGCTCGCAGCTACTATGCGTTGTATGTCCCGCCCATGACGTGGCGCAAGATTGACAACTTCTCGACCAACTCGGTTGTGTATGTGCTGTCGAGCGAGCTCTACGACCCGGCTGACTACATCGAAGACTTCGATGAATTTCTCACCCTCAAGCACCGCCAGTCATGACTCAAGACCCTCACGCAAACAGTCGTGTCGAGGCTTGCCACATCATTGAGCTCGACAAACACCATCACGCCAATGGCAACCTGACAGTGGTCGAGGACAACTCGCCCATTCCATTCAAGATTCGTCGCACCTACTACCTCTATGACATTCCTGGCGGCGAGAGCCGTGGCGGCCACTCGCACCACAACCTTTATCAACTGATTGTTGCCATCAGCGGCAGTTTTGACGTCGTGCTTGATGATGGTGTGCATCAGCGCCGCTTCACGCTCAACCGCCCCTATCAAGGGTTGCTCATCGTGCCGGGTATCTGGCGAGTGCTAGACAACTTCTCGTCGGGGTCGGTGTGTCTGTGCCTGGCCAGCGAGCACTATGACGAGAAAGACTATGTGCGTGACTACGAAACCTTCCTAACCCTGACTGCTAACAAACGAACAGAATGAGATATCCTTTCTTGGACTTGGCGCGCACACAGGCCGCCTATGCCGACGAACTCAAGGCTGCTGCCTGTGCCGTGATTGACAGTGGGCGCTTTCTGCATGGCCCCGAGACCGAGATGCTCGAGCATGAGGTTGCCCAGTTGTGCCAAGTGCGCCACTGTGTGAGTGTGAGCAATGGCCTTGATGCCCTGCGCCTGATTCTGCGTGCCTACATCGAGATGGGCCTGCTGCGCCCCGGCGACAAAATCATCGTGCCCGCCAACACTTACATTGCCTCAGTGCTGGCCGTGAGCGACAATGGCCTCGTGCCTGTGTTGTGCGACATCCGACCTGACACGATGAACCTGGACAGCAGTCTTCTGGAGGGGCTGATCGACCCACGTGTACGTGCCGTGATGCCCGTGCACCTCTATGGCACGCCGTGCTGTGATGCGACGTTGCTCGACGTGGTCAATCGCCATGACCTGCTCATGATCGAGGACAATGCTCAGGCCATATCGGCACATGCTGACTGTGCCGGCATCAACGGCACGTCAGTGACAGGCGGTCTGGGACATGCCGCCGGCATCAGTTTCTACCCCACCAAGAACCTGGGTGCACTGGGTGATGGCGGTGCCGTAGTGACCAACGACGACACACTGGCCAGCACCGTGCGTGCACTGGCCAACTATGGCAGCGACCGCCGCTACCACAACGTGTATTGCGGCCTCAACTGTCGGTTGGATGAGATTCAGGCTGCAATGCTCCGTGTCAAGCTTCACCACTTCGAGGCCGAGAACGCTCAGCGCCGCCTGGTGGCCAAGGCCTATGCCCAGCACATCACCCATCAGTTGGTGACGGTGCCCGTCATCTTCGATGAGATGCAACAGGTGTGGCACCAATACGTGGTGCGTGTGGCCCATGGCCAGCGTAACGCCTTGCGCAACTACCTTCAGCAACAGGGCATTGGCACCGACATCCACTATGCCACCCCACCCCATCGTCAGCCCTGCTACAACCACCTTGAGCATGGTGCGCTGCCTGTTACCGAGCAACTGGCCGATGAGATTGTGAGTCTGCCCATTGCTGCCCCCATCACTGTTGATGATGCCCGTGAGATTGCTCATGTCATCAATGATTTCAATCCTGACTGACGGCTAGAACATCGCAAGCAGTAAGTTCTCCAAAAAACGCATATCACTCTTGATTTTATACAAATCAAGGGCGTTTTTGATTAAATATTGTTAACAAGGCGCATTTCTTTAGCATTTATTGCATTCATGTCCCCAATTGGTATTACCTTTGCAGTGGTTTTCATGGTATTAGTTTTTAAGGTTAGTAGGAGCCAGTTGCCGTGAGGCAGTTGCGCTTCGTAAAAATTCAAAGGTTTATGTTAATGGTATTAGAAGGTTAATTAGTTAAACAATCCCCGACGTGAGTCGAGGATTTTTTGTTTCGACAGAGTCCTCGGAAGCCTGGGGTAACAAGCGTTTCACAATTCTTAATCCTTAATTCTCAATTCTTCATCAAAAAAGTCGTACCTTTGCAGTATGAATAGCACCACTACGATAGCAGGACCGATAGGAGTCTTTGACTCGGGCTTCGGTGGCTTGAGCATCTTGCGCGAGATTCGCAAGGTTCTGCCACAGTATGACTACCTCTTTCTGGGTGACAATGCCCGTGCTCCCTATGGGTCACGATCGTTTGACATCGTCTATGAGTTCACTCTGCAGGCTGTCCGATATCTGTTTGGTCATGGGTGCCAGCTGGTGATTCTGGCTTGCAACACCGCCAGTGCCAAGGCCTTGCGCACCATCCAGCAGCACGACCTCCCGGTGATTGACCCCATGCGACGTGTGCTAGGGGTGATCCGTCCCACGGTCGAGAAAGTGGGCGACATCACACACACGGGCCATGTGGGTGTCTTCGGCACTCCAGGCACCATTCAGAGCCAGTCCTACAACATCGAGATAGCCAAGCTGCACCCATCGTTCAAGGTCTATGGCCAGGCATGCCCGATGTGGGTGCCGCTGGTCGAGAATCAGGAGAGCGACGGCCCTGGGGCAGACTACTTTGTGCAGAAGTATATCCACGCCCTGCTAGAGCAGAGTGCTCAGATCGATGCTGTAATCTTGGGCTGCACGCACTACCCGCTGCTGCTGGACAAAATCAAGCAGTACATGCCAGCCAGTGTGTCGGTAATGCCCCAGGGCGAGATTGTTGCCGCCAGTTTGGTCGACTATCTGCGCCGCCACCCCGAGATGGAGGTGCGTTGCCGCCGCGGCGGACAGTGCCGCTACCTGACCACCGAGGATGCCGACAAATTCAGCTCGCTTGCCGGTGTCTTCCTGGGCGAGACTGTCAGTGCCGAGAAGGTCACACTCTAGGGCCGCGACCTTGCCGCGGCCTACCCATAACTGTAGCTGCACGTTTTCAACCAACCTATTTTAATCCAGACAAAGATGACTATAGAAGAAATAAAACAGATGCTCACCGAGAGCAAGTCAGACCAAGTGATAGCCGCAGTCGACCAGCTGGCAACAGCAGGCACCGATTGCGCCGTGATGGCACAAGCCTACTACCTGCGCGGCAACGCCTATCGACAGCTGGGCAACATGCGTCAGGCGCTGAATAGCTATCTCGAGTCGATGGAACTGGACCCTGACGGCCCCGCAGCGCAGGCCTACCGCACGATTCAAGAGATTCTCAACTTCTATGACCACGACCTCTACAACCCCTGACCGGCCATCATTGCTCGTGCGCGTCAAGCGCTGGCTGTCATCATTATCGTTCCGTACGGGGGTGATCGTGCTTGCGTGTTGTGTGCCATTCTACATCCTGTCGTTTGCACAGATGTTGCTCCCCATCAGTGCCCAAGCCAAGACGGTGCTATGGGTTATCCTGTTCGGATTAGCCAAAACCTTTCAATATGCAGGTCTGACCATACTGGGCGTTGAGGGCTATCGGCGCGTCAAAGCCTGGTTCAAAAAGCGACGATAGCTGTCTCAATTCAGGACTCTAAAGCTCGATTGTTCTAAGGCTCTGAATCGGCAGCCCAAAGCCTGAAAAGTCAGCAAGTCCTTGGCTCACGCCGAGGACTTGCTTGTCTAATTAACCTCTAATACCATTAACATAAACCTTAAAACTAAATCTATTTGAAAAAAACGTTACCTCCCGGTATGCTTTCAATCAAAAAGTCTAAATACCATGAAAACCGATGCAAATTAAGCTATAATATTTGAGAAAAACAAAAAAAACAGCAAAAAAGCCCCAAACAATAACTATCTTTAACAATACAAGACCATTCTACGACGATTTGACGACAAAATTCGCACAAATCCTAAAATCCTTCGCTTATAATTTAGAATTACGGTTATTCCCTGAGCTTTCTTCGGGTGTTTGTCACCATGGTCAGTTGGGAGTTTGCCGGATTTTTTGTACCTTTGCGCAACAATTCACGGATGCGTAAATAAATCTACCCCCCTCATGACCGAACAATTGAAACACGAATGCGGCATCGCAATGATCAAGTTGCGCAAGCCACTGGAGTACTACAAAGAAAAGTATGGAACCTATCTGTATGGTTTGAACTTGCTTTACCTGCTAATGGAGAAGCAACACAACCGCGGTCAAGAGGCCGCCGGAGTGGGTTGCGTCTACACCCACTCTAGGCCTGGTGAGGAATATATTTATCGCGAGCGGGCTCAAGGCAGCAACGCCATCAGCGAGATCTTCGGTCGCATCAAAAACGACATCCACGATGCCCTGGTCCAAGGCACTCCCGCCATCGACCTGCCCTTTGTGGGCGAGCTCTACATGGGTCACTTGCGCTACAGCACCACGGGCAAGAGCGGCATGAAGTATGTTCACCCGTTCTTGCGCCGCAACAATTGGCCATCGCGCAACTTGATGCTGTGCGGCAACTTCAACATGACCAATGTCGACGAGATTTTCGGTGACATTGTCAGTCGCGGCCAGCACCCACGCGTGATGAGCGACACAGTCATCCTGCTCGAGCAGTTGGGCGAGTCGCTCGACAACGAGAACCAGCGCCTGCACCGCTACTTCCGTGACCAGGGCATTGTCGAGCCCGAATTGTCGATCAGGATGGAGGACAACCTGGACTTCCGCAACATCCTTCAGCGTCCGGCCACAACCTGGGACGGCGGCTATGCCATGTGCGGCATCACGGGCAGTGGCGACATGATGGTGATGCGCGACCCTCACGGCATCCGTCCGGCATTCTACTACTGCGACGACGAGATTTTCATTGCAGCCAGCGAGCGTCCGGTCATCCAGACGGCACTGAACTGCGACCTGGAAACCATCCGCCAGGTGCCGCCCGGCGCTGCCATCATCGTGAGCAAGAACAACGACGTGCGCATCGAGCAGATTCTGCCGCGACTCGATTATCAACACTGCTCGTTTGAGCGCATCTACTTCAGCCGCGGCAGCGACCGCGACATCTATCTCGAGCGCAAGTCGCTGGGGCGCCAGCTGACACCACAGATCTTGGATGCCATTGACGGCGACCTTGAACACACGATTTTCTCGTTCATCCCCAATACGGCCGAAGTTGCCTATATGGGCATGGTCGAGGGTCTGGATGCCCACCTTCAGCAGCAGAAACTTGAGCGCATTCTGTCGCTCGACAAGGCCAGTGACGACTATGGCCGTCAGGTCGAGGCCATCCTGCAACAGCGGTTGCGCACCGAGAAGATTGCTATCAAGGACATCAAGTTGCGCACGTTCATCACCGAGGGCAACCAGCGCAACGACCTTGCAGCACACGTCTATGACGTGACCTACGGCCAGGTGCATGACGGCGAGGACAACCTGGTGGTGATTGACGACAGCATCGTGCGTGGCACGACGCTCAAGCAGAGCATCGTTCGCATCCTCGACCGGTTACACCCGCGGCGCATCGTCATCGTCTCATCGTCGCCACAAGTGCGCTTCCCCGACTACTATGGCATCGACATGCGCAAGATGAGCGAGTTCATCGCCTTCCGCGCAGCCATCCAGTTGCTCAAGGACCGCAAGATGCAGCACGTCATCGACGACGTGTATGCCCGTTGCAAGGCTCAAGAGGGCCTACCCAAAGAGGAGGTTGTCAACCATGTGGTGGACATCTATGCTCCATTCAGCTACGACGAGGTGTCGGCACAGATTGCGCGCATGGTGACGTCTGACGATGTGCATGCCGATGTCAAGCTGGTGTATCAGAGCATCGAGGGCATGCACCAGGCCATCCCAACGGCTCCAGGCGACTGGTACTTCACGGGCCGCTACCCCACCCCGGGTGGCAACAAGATGGTCAACCAGGCCTACATCGACTGGTACGAGAGCAACCACAAGAATTGACCACACCTGCCGTTTTCTTACCGCTCAACAATTATTGCAATTTAGTGCAATTTCTCCAGCTCCCCTCCCCTTTCGCAAAGGGGAGGGGTTGCCGCTCTTTCAGCATCAATGGGCATCGCCTCGGCAGAGTGTGAACAACTTCTCATTCTGCGCTCGGCTCGCACCATTGGTTCTAGCTTAGGATGGGAGTTGGGGCTAGATCATCTGGCGGGATTTGATTTCGAGGTAGCGGTTGATGACGTTGATCGAGAGGCGGTCGGGTGTGGTGAGCAGTGAGAGGATGCCTTGCTGCTGCAGGGTGGTGACAATGAGCTGCTTCTCTCGCGAGATTTTCTCGGCAATGACCTGCTGGTAATATTCCTCGCTGTCGAGCGGTTTCTGATTGATGAAGTCACTGATTTCCTCGTCGGCAAAGAAGACGACGAGCAGTCGGTGCCGCTGGTTGAGCTGGCGCAGGTAGGGCAGCTGGCGCTGAAGGCTGTTGAGTCCGGTGAAGTTGGTGTACAGCACGAGCAGACTGCGCTTGCGGATGAGGCGGTTGGCATTGATGAGCAAGGCCGAGTAATCGGTTTCGCCGAAGTCGGTCTCCTGGGCATAGAGCGTCTCAAGGATGTTCTGCATCTGCGTGGATGACTTGGCAGCTTGCAGAAACTCGTCAAGGTCCTCGTTGAAGGTCATGAGTCCGGCTTTATCTTCTTTGCGCACAGCCACATAGCTGAGCACAAGCGAGGCATTGATGGCATAGTCGAGCAATGTCATGCCGTTGAAAGCCTGCTGCATCACCCGCCCTTTGTCGATGAGATTGAAAATCTGCTGCGAGCGTTCGTCTTGATAAACATTGACCATGAGCTGGTTACGCCGCGCACTGGCCTTCCAGTTGATGGCACGATACTCATCGCCCTGGACATAATCCTTGATTTGCTCAAACTCGGTGTTGTTTCCAGCACGACGGATGCGCTTGATGCCCAACTCTGTGAGGTTGTTGCTCATGGCCAGCAGCTCGTAGCGATTGAGCATGAGATAGCTGGGATAGACCTTGACGTCGACGGGGCGGTCGCAGGTGAAACGCCGCTGCACCAGCCCCAGGATGGTGGAGGCGAACACACGGATGCGCCCGAAGCCATAGACGCCTCGGCGCGTGGGGCGCAGGTGATAGGTGATGCGACATGAGCCATGAGGCTGCAGCTGGTGGCTGAAGTCGATGTCACGCCGCTGGAAGACGTGGGGCACCTCGTCGATGACATGCAATTCGAGCGGGAAGGGATACTGACTGTCGATGTGCAGGGCCACGTCGTTATCGTCGCCGCAGGAGAATCGATCGCTGCACTGGCGCGATGCTGCAATGCCGCGCTTGTGCCATAGCAGAACGATGTCGACAACGACAGCAAGCGAAAACAGAGCTAACGCCACCTGCCCGACAAAGAAGAGCCAGGACCACCAGAACCCTGCGGCGAGTAGAGCCACAATGGCGAGGATGATGATATAGAATCGACGCGGAAGGAACAAGCTTTTTTCTTGAATTGAAAATTGAGAATTGAGAATTAAGAATATTACCCCACCCCTGCCCCTCCCCTTAAATGGGAGGGGAGGCTTTCAGGCAGTCATTGGACGCTGGTTACTTGGGGACTTCGACCTTGTCGATGAGCGACTGGGTGACTGAGAGAGCGTTGTAGCCCTGCATCTCGGCCTCGGCGGTGAGCAGGAGTCGGTGCTGAAGGATGCTGGGGGTGACGGCCTTGATGTCGTCGGGTGTGACGAAGTCGCGACCTTGCAACAGTGCATAGGCCTTGCTGGCCTGCAGCATGGCCACGGCAGCTCGTGGTGAGGCTCCCAAAAATACAGCCCGGCTCTGACGCGTCTGCTGCACAATCTGGACGATATAGCGCACGAGCGAGTCCTCGACGAGCACCGCACCGAGTGTGGCTCGCATCTTGAGCAGCTCGTCCTGAGTGATGATGGGCTTGATGTCGTCGAGCTTGGTGAGCCGTGCGTTGCGCTGGTGACGGTTGAGTATGTCGATCTCCTCGTCGGCAGTGGGATAGCCGATGGTTACCTTCATCATGAATCGGTCGAGCTGGGCCTCGGGCAACTTGTAGGTGCCCTCCTGCTCGACGGGGTTCTGTGTGGCGATGATGGTGTAGACGGGTCCCATCTTGCGAGTCGTGCCGTCGATGCTGACCTGCCGTTCCTCCATGACCTCGAACAGCGCAGCCTGAGTCTTGGCCGGTGCACGGTTGATCTCGTCAACCAGAATGATGTCGGCAAATGCCGGTCCCTCATGGAAACTGAACTCAGAGGTCTTCATATTAAAGACCGTTGTGCCCAGCACATCGCTTGGCATGAGGTCGGGCGTGAACTGGATGCGGTTGAATCGTGCATCGACAAGCCGTGCCATGAGCCTTGCTGTCAAGGTCTTGGCCACACCGGGCACACCCTCGAGCAGAACATGCCCGTCGGCGAGGATGGTGGTGAGGATGAGGTCGATGGCCTCGTTCTGTCCCACGATGGTCTGCGCAATGGTCTGGCGCAGTTGTTGAATTTTGTCGGCAAATGCGGTCAGGTCGACTCGCGGTGCCATGTTTTCGTTGTCCATATCTTTTCAGTTTATGCCGGCGGCGGAGGCGCCGGCCACAGAACATATTATTATTTGAGTCTTGAGAGGACGTGGTTGAGATAGTCGATGCATTGCATGAGGGTGCGGTCGGATGGTTGCTCACTGGTCCAGCCGACAATGTTCTGCAGTTGCTGCCGCAGTTCGTCACGGGGTATGCCTGAAGCCTGCTGCAACAGCAAGTAGGCATCGTCGATGTGAGCCTCATCATCGAGGTCAATCATGGTGAGCTTGCGCACCTCCTCGACAAAGAACTGATACTTCTTGGTCAGCAGGTCGGCATTGTCATGCCGGTGGAAGTATAGCGACCCAATGTGGCGTACCATCTCGAGTGCTCGGTTGACCGGTGGCTTGATGACCGGTATGACCCGTTGCCTGCGCCTGGCCGTAAAAATCATGGCCAGCAGGACCACTAGCGCCAGCAACCTGCCCGCCCATCGCAATGGCGGCTGCGACATGATGTAGCGCGTGGGTGCCTCGCTCACGCCGCCAGCCTCGGTCTTGGCCTTGGGGTCGAGTCGGATGACAGGATAGCGCTGCAGTGTCGACAGCATGCGCAGTGCCATGGTAGCCCCGCCATAATAGACCACCCCATAGTTGGTGAACACCAGTGGACACGCTGCCACGACCATGCGTCCTTGCTTATAGTCAATGACTGCGGCAATGGTGTCGGTCTGGTGATGCGCCTCAACCTGAATGTACTCGTCGCTGTCGCTGTCCCAGACCTCATCATCCGGCATGAACTTGCGCATAACCACTAGTGGCTTGAACGCACTGGGCTGATAGGCTGTGAGGCAAGCGTCATTGAGCTCCTCGGGCACAATCCACTGACAAGCGGCATAGGGTGTGCCCTTTGTCACCCACTGAAGCGTGTCGTAGGTGTGATAGAGCACATTGCGCTTGAGACTCCTTATCCAGGGATAAGCGTATCCTATGACCTTGAACCGCAGAATATCCTCGATGGTGTCGGACGCCCATTCGGTGGCATTAATCAAGAATTGGTCGCCCCGTTGCAACAGGTGCATTAATGCCTCTTCGTCAGACGCCGAAAGGGGTTGCTCGTCGGAGACAATGAGATAGACATGGCGCTCACTGGCTGGGATAGATTTCTCGAGTTGCGACAGTGTGAGCGAGGTGGTGGTGTAGCCCTGTGTGAGCGATGATGCCATGACCGAGTCGAAAAGTGCCGCGCCAAATGGCTGGTCGTCGTTATGCGTGAACGTTGCCTTCCACACAAAGTGTCGCGGTGTTGCCATCTCGATGAACATCATGGCCACAAATAGCAGCACGGCAATGACAATGAATGTGCGCACCCCCTTCATTGTTCACCTCCTTTCTGCTCCATGATGACCAGCTCGTCGCTGATGCGAGCAATCATTGCCTTGGAGCGTGACTGCATCATTTGGTAGGTCTGCTCGGTGGCCTCAAAGTTGCCATAGCGGATGCGCAAGAAGTCGTTGGTCATCTCACGGAACTCGGGTGATAGTTCCTCTCGGGTGTACTGCGAGGGCGTCTTGTATAGGGCCCACTCGATGCGTCCGTTGTCGGCCAGCCATCGCAGTGTCTTGAGGTGTGTGAGCCGTGTGGCTTCGCGCCAATCGTGCTGGCTCACGGCCTTGTCGATGCGGGAGTCAAAGTCGATGCCATAGATGTCCTCGTCTTCGACTTCATAGTCCAGGTCACTCTTGCCGCCTCGCCTGAAGATGCCAACCTTGTGTGTGAACAGATAGACACCTGCCGCAATGACCACAAAGATGCCTCCCAGGACCCAAAATAATGATGTCTCGTCGGATGTTGCCGTGCGCATCGTGCCAGAGAAGATTTCTTCAAGCCACCGGATGATGCGCTGTATGAGTGAGTAGTCCTGCTCGACAAACTCTCGCTGGTAGTCATACTCTGACGCCTGCTGCAGTTGCTGCAGCAGTGTGGTGTCGCACTGCAGGGTATCGATGATGTGCTGTGTCGCTGCCATGGTCGTCAGAGGTTTTCAAAGTTATCAATGTCACTGACCATGGAGCGGTCTTCGCCTTTCTGAGCCGAACTGCCATAGAGATAAGCCGCCGAGAGGAGGACTACCGCGATTGAGAGGTAGGTGACATAACAGAACAGAACCGAGAAGAGGTCAAACAGCACCTTCCCTCCCATGGTGAACATGGGATTGACAAGTGTTGCGGTAGGGTCGGCCAAGAAAGCCCTAAGTGCAAAAATCAGCGCCAAGGGCAGCATGACAATACCTTGTAAGACATAGACCATAACAACGAGCGTGATGGCCATGAGCAGCAATACGCCCATTTGCTTAAATCCCAAGACAAACGCCCGCTTGACTGCAGCCACGATGGAAACATCCTCCAACGCATAGATGGGTGCGACCAGCAGGATGGGCAATGCCACCAACATATAGACAAAGAATGCAAATGGTACAAACAGCATCACAATGGTCGATACCACCAGTGCGGGTGCCATAATCAGCAAGATGGGAATCACAGCAATGGCCATGCGGCCCAGCATGGGCCAGAACTGCTTTCGGAAGACCGCTCCGGTGACCGATACCAGCCCATCGGTGCGCTCATGATAGAGCTTGACCATGGTCCACAACAAAGTATTGAGTAGCACAAATCCGACCAGTCCGAAGCAAAGGAAAGTGACCATGTCGGCGATGGGCGGCTCGCTGACTTGGGCCAATATGCCCTCGGCAACGGAGACGATGCCTACCGTCTGGATGATGCAGATGGGCAACAAGACATACAATGAGTAACGCAACAGGATGTGCCAATTCTGGCGCATGAAGTCAAACGCGGCATTCATGCACTCGCTGGCATTGCGCTCCTTGTAGAGGAGGATGCGCTGATCGGTGAGTTTATTGTTGCGTTTCATGGCTGCGGCGATAAGGTAGATAGACGTAATAATAGAGTATGAATGCCGCCGAGAGAATGATGAACCCTCCTCGCAGCGAATTGGGTGCCTGGGTGTAGCGTGTGAAATAGCCCTCGACCACGGCAGCGGCGATAACCACGGGCAGCGTTCCCACCACTATCTTGAGCCCTCGCTTTGCCGCAATGCGGAACGACTGTATGCGGCTGTAGGTGCCCGGGAATAGCCACCCATTGCCCATGACGATGCCCGCTCCACCCTCGATGACGATGGTCGAGAGCTCGAGTGTGCCATGGAGCATGATGGCCAGCATAGCCTCGCCCAGAACACCTTCGTTATAGAACAATGTGGTGAACGCTCCCACCATCACTCCGTTGCTCATCAAGTAGTAGACAGAGCCTAAACTGGTGAACAATCCCATGGCAAAAGCCATGAGTGAGACGCGGATATTGTTGAAGGCAATCATGAGGAATGACTCGGTGTTGCCTCCACCCTGATAGACCGCAGCCGGGTCGCCATTCTCGATATTCCTCAAGGTCATGTCGACATAGCCATCGCCCAAGATGAGCCGCGAGAAGTCGATATCGTTGAGCGTCGATAGCACCCCGACTCCGATGAAAAGCAAGAACACAGCCAACGAAAGCAATAACTGTCGGCGCGCATCCCACACCGCCAGAGGCACCTCATGTGACCAGAATCGGGCCACACGCGACCACTTCTCACGCTTGTTGCCATAGATGCTGGTGTGCAGCTGCAGGGTCAGGTTGTTAAGATATTGTGTGATGCGCGAGTTGGGATAGTGTGTCTGTGCAAAGGCCAGGTCGGCAGTGAGTTCATTGTACATGTCAGCCAGTTCATCGGGTGCCTGCGCTTCAATGGCCGATATGAGATATTCATATTCACGCCACTTGCTGATGTTCTGTTTGATGAAAACGGCCTCGCGCATACTGATTTTGGAATTCTGTGTGTAATTTTGTGCAAAGTTAAATGTTTTTTCCGAGAAAATGATTAACTTTGCCGAAAAAAATAACGAGTCTTACTGAATTCGAAACTGAAGAACGAAGAACAAAGAATATGGCCAGCTCTAAAATCGTAACCGGGCAATATGTAACACTGAACCAGAATCCAGGCAGTCTTGCCGACCGCGTGTTGGGCCAGCTGATTGACAACATTGTGCTGATTGCCTATATTGTGGTCATTTCTTTCGCCTTCCTTGACAGTAGCTTATCGAGACAGATGAGTGACAATGCCTATGCGGTCCTTCTGATAGCACTATATCTGCCTGCGCTGTTCTATCACCCACTGATGGAGCTGCTTCACCATGGTCAGAGCATCGGCAAGACTGTACTGCACACTCGTGTGGTCAACGAGGATGGCACCCCACCCACCCTGGGTGGCTATCTGTTGCGATTTATCCTCTCTCCCATTGACTTGATGGGTCTTGGGTTAGTGTCGATTGTGCTGACCAAGAAGGGTCAACGCCTGGGCGACCTGGCCGCCGGCACCATGGTTGTCAAGACCAAGGCCCCCTACATTCCTCTGCCCGATTATGGCTACACGATGGAGGGCTATGTCCCCACCTATCCTGAGGCAGCCGACTTGAGCATGAACCAGGCCGAACTGATTCACCGTGTGTTGAGCAATGACAAGCCCGACCACTATGAGATGGTCAATAGGCTTGCGCTGAAGATTCAGCAGTCGCTGGGCATTGTTCCGCAAGGCGGCACACAAGAGCAATTTCTCTACACCATGCTCAACGACTATGGCTACTACTGCTCGACCATTGAGATAGTTAACAGTTAATAGTTAATTGCTTGTTGATTATGAATTCTAAATTAAATATAGTGATGGACAACAAGAGATTGGGACAGGTCAAGAACCTGATTATGCTGGCCCTGGCCGATGGCAAAGCCAGCGAGAGCGAGCTGGCACTGATAGCCTCGGTTGCCAGTCGCGAGGAACTCTCCCAGGACGAGTTCGATCACCTGATTGAGCACCCCGAGAGCGTGCACATTGAGTTGCCCGAGAGCGATGAGCAGAAGCTGCGCTACATCGAGGACATGGTGGCTCTGATGATGATTGATGGCGATCTTGACGACAAGGAACTAGCCATGTGCAAGTTGTATGCCATCGAGCTGGGCTATGAGTCGACCATTGTCGAAAAGATGATACTGGACATTGCCGAACGTCTGAAGGACCTATGATCCACGATATTCTCATTTTGCCAGACATTCATGGTCGCACATTCTGGAAAGATGCTGTCGAACACGAGCAATTCGCCACCATCATCTTTTTGGGCGACTACCTTGACCCCTACCCCAGCGAAGGCATCAACGATGAACAAGCCTTGGCAAACTTCAAGGAGATTATCGACTATGGCATGTCGCACGACAATGTGGTAATGTTGCTAGGCAACCACGACATGCACTATTACAGCCATCTCTTTGCCAAGAATGCGATGAGCAGCCGTTTCTGCTTCGCGATGATAACAGAACTCAATGAATTGTTCACTCGGCACAAGAACATGTTTCGTTTGGCCTGGGAGACCACATTGAACGGTTATCATTACTTATTCACCCACTCGGGTGTGAGCGATGGCTGGCTCGAGACCAACCGTCAACTGGTTGCGACTGCTGACGCTGAGCATCTCAACCAGTTGCTGGCGACCGACGATGGTGTGTTGGCGCTAGCTCAGGTGAGCTGGATGCGCGGTGGTCACCATCGCGGCGGCAGCATTGTCTGGGGCGATGTATACGAAATTCTCAACAAGAATCCATTGCCCGATGTCTACCAGATTTTCGGTCATTCGCAACAAAACGAGTCACCCATTATCACTGACAATATAGCTTGCTTGGACGTTCGCCGGCCGTTTGTGCTTCGAGATGGCCAACCGGGCATCGAGCCTTTGCCCTACCACAATGCCTAACGGGCAGAAAATGAGTTCGGCCGGATTAAAAATCCGGCCGAACTAGTCTCAATCAGTGTCCTGATTTTCGTTACCTATCGTCGTGCTTGTCAAGCCTGCTGCAATGCACGAGCCAGCTGGTCGGGACATGAAGTGGCCTTGTAACCACAGCGTATGCCCTGGAGGCGACGTATGACTTCGTCGCGATGCATTCCGCGCACAAGTTGCCCGATGCCTTGCAGATTGCCATGACATCCGCCAAGGAAAGTCACTTGCTGGATGATGTCATTGTCGTCGAGAGTGATGTCGATCTGCTGCGAGCAGGTCCCACTGGTGTTATAGATGATATGCTTCATAGTTTCTGCCGTAATGCTTGTAAGTTAATAATCTTGATTTGATTGGCATCATAATCAATGATGCCTTCGGATTGCAATGTTTCGAGGGCATGAATCAGTGTGGCTCGCTGTGTGCCGAGCAGCGTGCAGAAGTCCTTCTGCAGGAACTTGATTGTGACCTGTTTTGACTGCTGCGATGTGACAACAGCTGCCACTAGCGCAATGCGCTCGGTGACAGTGCCATGCTTGAAGTCAAGCATCCCCGCCATAAAGCGCTGACTATTGCGTGACAGGTAGTTCAAGATATTGAACAAGAACACCTTATCACTCTGTATGACACGGATATAGTCGGCCTTGAGCAGTTGTAACATGCCGCATTCGCCCTGTGCAGTGACATCAAAAGGATAGGATGTCTCGAGCCCGAAGAGATAGTCGGGTGCCAGCACGTTGGGTGCCTCCAGCGTCTGCTCGACTTGAACATTCAAGCTGTGGAACTTCATGCGTACTCTTACCTTTCCTGAGACGACAAAGCGAATGTGAGTGCACGTGTCGCCCTCGGCGATGATAGAATCACCGTCGTGATACTTCAAGAAGTGGAACGGCATCTTCTCGACCAATGCCGACAATTGTTGTGCGCTCACTCCCTGAAAGAGCGGCAACTGCATGAGTTGTTCAAACACCTTTTTTCTAGTTTTTAGTTTTTGGTTGTTAGTTTTCGTCGCGGCGACGACCAACTAACAACCATGTCTCTTTTTGCCTATATTGTCTAGAACCAGCCACTTTTTCGAATGAACTCAGGATCATGCATCACTTGAGGGCTGCGATAAGCTGGTCGCGCGTGAGCGACTGCTGCTCGCCGGTGGTCATGTTCTTGAGTGTGACCGTGTTCTGGTCGAGTTCGGTCTCGCCCACGATAGCGACAAAGGGGAATTGGCGGTCGTTAGCATAGTTCATCTGCTTCTTCATCTTGGCCGTGTCGGGATATAGTTCGGCACTGATGCCTGCCTGTCGCAGGGCCATGACGTGCGAGAGCGATGCGACTGCCTCCCGTTCTCCAAAGTTAATGAACAACACTTTGGCCGAAGCCACCGTGTCGGCCGGATAGAGGTCGAGCGCGTTGAGCACATCGAAGATGCGGTCGGCTCCAAAACTGAATCCGACTCCCGACAGCCCAGGCATACCGAAGACTCCCGTCAGGTTGTCGTAGCGACCGCCGCCGGTGATGCTGCCAATGGCCACATCCATTGCCTTCACTTCGAGAATGGTGCCTGTGTAGTAGTTCAGTCCGCGTGCCAGCGACACATCCAGCTCAACGGTTGCCGTTGTTCCGACTTGTGCCACATGGTCAATGACAAAGCGCAATTCCTCAATGCCTTTGAGGCCCACCTCACTAGTTGCGAGCAAATGGCTGAGTGTCTCGAGCTTATGTTCGGTGGTGCCGTCGAGTGTGAGCAGTGGCTGCAACGCATTGACCTGGTTCTGGTCGAGGCCTTTTTCCAGTAGCTCGGCGTTGACGTTGTCCAAGCCAATCTTGTCCATCTTGTCGATGGCGACAGTGATGTCAATCAGACGGTCGGGCGCACCGATGACCTCGGCGATGCCACTGAGCACCTTGCGGTTGTTGAGCTTGATGACGATGCGCACCCCAAAGCGGCGGAACACCTCGTCGATGAGTGTCACCAGCTCGACCTCGTTGAGCAACGAGTCGCTGCCCACGATGTCGGCATCGCACTGATAGAACTCACGATAGCGCCCCTTCTGTGGTCGGTCGGCACGCCAGACAGGCTGAATTTGGTAGCGTTTGAAGGGCATCTGCAGGTCGTTGCGGTGCTGCACCACATAGCGCGCAAAAGGCACAGTCAGGTCATAACGCAGGCCCTTCTCACTGATTTTGTTGGTCAAGTGCAGCGAGTCGCGCTGCTCCATGAGTTCGGCCGGTGCGTCCTTCAGAAAGTCGCCACTGTTCAGAATCTTGAACAACAGTTTGTCGCCCTCCTCTCCATACTTGCCCATGAGGGTCGAGAGGTTCTCCATGGCCGGTGTCTCGATTTGCTGGAATCCATAGAGTTGGAACACCTCACGGATGGTGTTGAATATGTAGTTGCGCTTGGCCATCTCGATGGGCGAGAAATCGCGCGTGCCTTTGGGAATCGATGGTTTCATCCTTGTTTAATGAAAAATGTATAATAAATAACTAATAATGGGTGGACAATTAGTCGGGGAAACGAACATTCGAAATACACGAGCAATCGAAGAGGTTTCTCTAGTCGAGTTTGAGAACGGCGAGGAAGGCCTTCTGTGGCACCTGGACGGTGCCAATCTGCTTCATGCGCTTCTTGCCGGCCTTCTGCTTCTCGAGCAGCTTGCGCTTGCGGCTTACGTCACCACCATAGCACTTGGCCGTCACGTCCTTTCGCACCTGGCGCACCGTCTCGCGGGCAATGATTTTGGCCCCGATGGCTGCCTGGATGGCAATATCGAACTGCTGGCGCGGAATCAAGTCCTTGAGTTTCTCGCACATGCGGCGGCCCAGCGACACGGCGTTGTCGACATGGGTGAGTGCGCTCAACGCGTCGACCTGCTGGCCATTGAGCAGAATGTCGAGCTTGATGAGTTTTGATTCGCGGAAGCCATTGATATAGTAGTCAAACGAAGCATAGCCCTTGCTGATGCTCTTGAGTTTGTCGTAGAAGTCGATGACNNGGAGTTTAGAATTCTAAACTCCTAAACTCCTTTAACTTATCTCTATTTTTCTAATAAGGTCTGCGTGCGTACGCGAGAGAGCGTCTCGGGAGTCATCTGAAGATAAGAGGCGATATAGAGAAGCGGGGCGCGGAGCACCAGCTGCGGAGAGCTCTTGACCAGCTTACGGTAACGGTCGATGGCCGACTCAAAGCGTAGCATGTCGGCACGTATCTGGCTCAGAATAAGACTCTCCTCGAGAATCTTACGGTAGAGAATCTGGATATTCACACTCTTCATAGCAACGGCTTCAAGCCGTGCCTTGGGAAGACAATAGAGGACGGTCGGCTCGAGAGCCGACATCTGCAGTGTGGTCGGCTGCTCGCGGAAGAGGCTCTCGATACACATGCAGATGGTGTTCTCGGTGGCCATATACTCAGTGACCTCCCGGCCGTTCTTATAGTAGAACTGGCGTACGAGTCCCTTGACCACCCAGTAGATATTTTCACAGACTTCGCCTTCACTCAGGATTTTTTCGTTCTTTGCATATCGCTTAGCCACGAGGATACTCTCGAGCAGGTCAAGCTCGTCGTGGGTCATCGTACTATATCGTCGGGCCAGCTCGCGGGCCACGTCTCTCGGGGTAATGCTTATTGCAGCCATAGTGGTAGTTCCTCCTTGTTGTTTTCTTCTGTTTTTTAGGATAATTAGTTTTTTTAGTAAGTATGGTGGTTAGTCGAGCTTCAAGACGGCAAGGAAGGCTTTCTGAGGCACTTCAACATTGCCAATCTGCTTCATGCGTTTCTTGCCGCGCTTCTGTTTCTCAAGCAGTTTTCGCTTACGGCTGACGTCACCGCCGTAGCACTTCGCCGTGACGTCCTTGCGTACCTGCTTGACGGTCTCACGAGCAATAATCTTGGCGCCAATGGCGGCCTGAATGGCTATGTCGAACTGCTGGCGAGGGATGAGTTCCTTCAGCTTTTCGCACATCCGACGGCCGAAGCTGACCGCATTGTCCTGGTGCGTCAGCGTTGAGAGGGCATCAACGGGTTCGCCGTTGAGCAGGATGTCAAGTTTGACGAGCTTTGACGGGCGGAACGAGTCGACGTGATAGTCGAACGACGCATAGCCCTTTGAAATACTCTTCAGTTTGTCGTAGAAGTCGATGACGATTTCGCCCAAGGGGATGTCGAAGGTCAGCTCCATGCGATTGCCCGAGATGTACTCCTGCTTAGCCAACTCGCCGCGTTTGGCCAAGCACAGGGTGATGATGGGGCCCATAAACTCGCTCAGCGTGATGATGCTGGCGCGGATATAGGGCTCCTCAATCTTCTCGATGAGGGTGACATCGGGCAGCCCGGCGGGGTTGTGCACCTCGGTCATGTTGCCCTTTTTGTCATAGACCTTATAGGACACGTTAGGCACGGTAGTGATAACCTCCATGTTGAACTCGCGGCTCAGCCGCTCCTGCACAATCTCCATGTGCAGCAGGCCCAGGAAGCCGCAGCGAAATCCAAAGCCCAATGCCACGCTCGACTCGGGGGTGAATGTCAGTGCAGCATCGTTGAGCTGCAATTTCTCGAGCGATGCACGCAGGTTCTCGAAGTCCTCGGGCTCGATGGGATAGACTCCTGCAAACACCATGGGCTTGACCTCCTGGAAGCCCTCGATGGCATGCTCACAGGGTGCCTGCACATGAGTGATGGTGTCGCCCACACGCACCTCTACCGAATTCTTGATGCCCGATATAATGTATCCCACATTGCCTGCGCTGAGGCGGTCACGCGGCGAGAGCTGCAGCTTGAGCACCCCCATCTCGTCGACGTGATACTCCTTCTGGGTGTTGACAAACTTGACAAAGTCGTTCTTGCCGAGCGTGCCGTTGAGAATCTTGAAATAAACAATGATGCCACGGAAGGGGTTGAATACTGAGTCAAAAATCAAGGCTTGCAACGGTGCCTCAGGGTCGCCCTTTGGGGCCGGGATGCGCCGCACAATGGCCTCCATGATCTCGGGGATGCCCACACCCGTGCGCGCGCTGCATCGCAGTATGTCGCTGGGGTCGCATCCCAGTAGCTCGACAATCTCGTCCTCTACCTCATCGGGGTGAGCGCTGTCCATGTCAATCTTGTTGATGACAGGGATGATCTCCAGGCCGTTGTCGATGGCCATGTAGAGGTTGCTGATGGTCTGTGCCTGCACGCCCTGTGTGGCATCGACCACGAGCAATGCTCCCTCGCAAGCAGCGATGGAACGCGACACCTCGTAGGAGAAGTCGACGTGTCCCGGGGTGTCGATGAGGTTGAGCGTATATTTCTCACCGTCGAGTACATAATCCATCTGTATGGCATGACTCTTGATGGTGATGCCTCGCTCGCGCTCCAGGTCCATGTCGTCGAGCACTTGTGCCTGCATGTCCTTGCCTACCACGGTGTTGGTGAACTCAAGCAGACGGTCGGCCAAGGTGCTCTTGCCATGGTCGATGTGTGCAACGATGCAGAAGTTTCTTATCTTGTCCATATCGTGTCAGAAAGCGGTATTTACAATTCAAACTGCAAAATTACTGCTTTTAATTGAGAATTGAAAATTGAGCATTGAGAATTAAGAATTATTTTCGTCTTGCGCCGAAGCATCGTCGTTGCAGAAAGAAAAAGCAGGTGTGACTTGATGAGTCACACCTGCAAAGATGCTATGAAAAATGCTCCTTTACTTTACTTCCTCGAAAACGACTTTAACTCACTATCAATGCGTTAGCACCGGATGTTGCACACATGTCGCAAAAACGGAAATAACCATTGATAATCAACATGTTACAAAATCACTGCAAAGGTATTAATTTCTCCCCAAACAACCAAAAGAAAACATAGAAAAAATCACAAACATGCCACATTTTCTTGTTTTGGATTGGTTATGCGATACAGAAATGTCAAAACGTAGCCATTCCCAAAATCTGTCAACATTGGTAATTTTTAGTAACCGATGCTTTCGTAACCCACATTAAAAGTCTGTTAATGTTGATGTTTTTTTGATGGTGCAATGAAACTAATATTACTTTGTCCCTGTAAATTACTTTGATATGTATTTGGGTTATCTTAAGCAAATATGCTCATGGGATTCTCTACAATATCAATAGCTGAAAGGAATGTGATGCCATTTTTTTGCTCATGCTCGAAGTATTTATAAGCATTCTCATGATATGTCAAGAATATCGTCTTAACAGAGTATTGATTATCAACTTCAGGCACATAGAACCTAAACTTATCGACATTACCTTTACACCAGACATCTCTGTCTATTACATGGGGTAGTTCTTTTGTAACAATCTTTCTGTTTTGTTGTATCAGTTCGTATGCTGTTCTACTTTCCGAGAAGTTCTTAGCCTCTATACAAACAATCTGCTTTGTTACTTTATTTATAAGTAAAACATCAATGTCTCCAAGTTCCTTTGGTGCGTTAAGAGGTTTTCTAGGCATAATATCTACCTCAGCACCAACATATAAATAATCCAGAGACAAACTTTCATATAATTTCTGTATATTTAGGGTAAATTCATGCCCTTTTATGTTATTCACCTTTGATACAAGAGCTAGCATTTCGGGGGTGGTATTAACAACGGTCCCATTATTCATTCGCACTATACGAATCATCCAACTCTCATATAGCGTTTTGGTAGAATAATAGATATTGCCCTCAAAGAGTATCCAGGGTCTTGCTGTAACCTGTACTGGGCGGTTAAACCTCTGAACCCATTTGTCACTAAACTTAAGATCATCAGTATTGAGGTCCTCCGTAAGAACAAAGTTCGCCTTGAATAATTTGATATCTTCTTCATCAAATATCCCAGCACAAACTTTTTCAAAGAACTTTTTCTCCGACAATACCATTACTGGTTTCTTGTTATCGTTGGCATAATCAATTGAAGCTGTAAGTATCTTGCAATACTTCTCAAATGAAATGCCGAATTGTGCTTTATAAGCCTTCACAAACGTTTCATCATTTGTATCGATAGAAGAAGTTGGCATCAAATTATGCAACATAGTATATAAATCTGGATTACACATTGACAATTCTCTTAGATTATAGAAGTAGGTATTGAGCTTGTCTATCACAGGTCTTGGCATTGCCAATCTGCCATTTTTAAGGATTGTCAATTCTGAACCTTTTATCTTCTCACTTAATTGGTCCATATACACACCCATATTCAAGCTAAAGTGCATAAGAGCAAACAAACGATCCAATTTCTCTAATCCAGGCTTACCACCAGTATTATGAATACCATTCAGAACAATGGTCTCAATCATACCTTGTGTCAATGTATTCATCTCTGAATATTCATTGACATAATCGAATTGATTATCAAATGTTGCATCCAAGAACGAATAGGCTTTGCTTAAACTTTCGTATCTTCGTTGGGTAAGCTTCGACCAATAAATCATTGCGTGATGTAGGTCAAGCAGGCTGGTAAGAAGTAGTTTGGTATCTATTTCTGCCAAAAGTTTCTTCACTTCGGCAAGAATATAATCGGATACCTTAATCATTATCTTCTTAGACTCCACAAAATCAAAAGATTGTTCTAAACCTTTCATGTTTAGGTAATCTGCTATCTCAGAGAGTATCTTATCACAATACCTGGAATTGACATAATAACATGAATCCACACCATCTTTCTCATCAATAACTGTTAGATTTTCTGTATTACCAATCTGAATAAATCTGCCTGGTGCAGAATCAAATATTTGTAATCCATCAATGCTTAATGACCCGTTTGAAGAAAAACCACAATCTTGAATTGCTTTTAGGAACTGCTCAACTAAGTCTCTTTCCAAAGTAGAAGCATCCGAGTTCATAATATCTTCTGGAACACAAAAAACTATAGTGTAGTCGTTTGCTTTTTCCCAAACATATTCTTTTACTGGTACTATACAAAATTCTATGAGGAGATTTTGATTAAGGCTTGTAATACAGAGCTTCTTCTCAACAGCTAATAACCAATTCATCAATGCAATTGCAGCCTCTTTGCCAAAGATTCGAAACTCATCTTTGCAATTCACATGAAACCACAATTCTTGATTTTTCAATTTGAGCATGAAGAGTCCTTTTACCGCCATGTAAGGTGCGTAAATGGGAATTTGCGTGGGAATGTCTGCAAAATGCTTAACCATAACAAAGCGACCTTGCGGTGCGTAATTTTCCATGTGTTCATCCATTCTGCATAAATATTTCTCACGCATTGACAGAGCACTACCTATTTCAACGAACATAATGTCAGACATTTCATCCCGATAGAAAGTATTGTTGTTTGAACTATAATATGCAAATCTATCTATTTCTTGAGTGGCAGGAACGAATTTAAGAGACCTTCTATCTTGATCATAATAGTATAGATTTAACAGATTCATTCTGTCCTGTCCCATTGCAAATTTCAACTCTTCAACAGAGAAATGTATTACATCGCGACTGAAGGTCATAAATAAATCCTCTTCTGCCATTTGTTGGGTTACAAAAAAAGTGAAAATGGTTTTTGCTGGGAACGCAAGATTTAAGGCTGCCTCAGAGTCTTTTACGGCTTGTCCTAAATTATTATTCTTATCGGCTAAGACGATTGTTACATTAGCAACTTTATCATCGTCGAAACGGAACCAAAGAAAAGGGATATCTTGATATGTTTTTTGCTCTATAAATGACCCATGACCGCTT
The DNA here is from genome assembly GCA_002353885.1 of Porphyromonadaceae bacterium UBA2720. Taxonomy (GTDB): domain Bacteria; phylum Bacteroidota; class Bacteroidia; order Bacteroidales; family Muribaculaceae; genus Sodaliphilus. The sequence goes on along the minus strand of DEKO01000055.1, from coordinate 2,642 downwards.
TGCAAGATAAATCCTGTTTCTTGAATCATCTCTTGTTCAATTAGGGAAAGGAGGTGCTTTTCATCCAAATTATGTGCCATGATACCATAGCAAAGTCTATATGCTAATCTTAAGAGATTTGCAGGAAACAGAACCAAATAATCGCCATTGTCAAATTCTAGGAATGGATGTAACTCGAAAATATCACTGTGACCTAATTGATATAATTCTTTTTTGTATTCTTTTCTTCTCATGCAAAGAATAAGTGGTTGGAGGCACTTTACATCAACTTGATATTTCGACAATATGGCGTTTAGCTCAGCTTTACAAAAACAGTTATAAGAATCACGCTGACTATATTCCTTGTAGTTTGAGTAATACACTGATTCTGCATCATATTTACCACAAACATTTCGGCCATAGCAGAATCTGTCAGCTATTTCATTGGACAATTCTAAGATAGCATACACCAAAGCCAATTTACTCTGTTCGATTTTTTCTTTGTGAGCAAGAAACAGCAATTGACTGAGAAGATTCTTGTGAGTCAAATAAAAAGCAGAAAACACCTTGTAAGAACCTATCGGAGTATTAACAGTTTCTACAAACAACCTCTCCTGCGGATCTTCCAATTGCGGATTGCCTTTTTCAAGAATTCTATCAATGAATTTCCAATCATACTTTCCACGTCTCCACATCAAATATGCTTCTACTAAAGCCATTTCAAACCGATAGCAGAAGCTAGAGTTTTCTTGCTGTATGGATAAATATGAGAGATACTTGAGCATATTATCTCCCTTTAGGCTATGATAAAATTTGTATTTCATATGACAACATTTCGTTTAATAACAAGACATCATAAGTAGACTTAATCCCTCCGCTTTCAGATAAGCTGTGTCTCCCCCCCTTTAGCATTTCAATCAATTTGCAGATACCTGCTGAAGGATTCTTGAACTCACACAATTTCTTTGCTTTTCAGCTGCCAAAACGAAGAAGTTGGGTAGCATGGCTTTGCCTTTAGAGATTCTTGTTTTTCGTGCCATAGATTAAATGTTTGGAGTAGTAAGATAAGGTATCGCATCGAAACGCCCCTGTAAATAGGCTTTTTCCATGTCGTAGTTGTCTCGGAAGTCCTTAAAGTCGTAAAGAGAATAGAGTTCACTACAACCATCATCGTGTTTGTTCACAAAATACACCTGATCGCGTCTTTGGAAGTCAGTGTTCAAAAGATGAGTATTATGGGCTGTATAAATGAGCTGGGCATGATTGCTTCCGTTAAACAGGTTAATAATATACTCCACAAGGTGAGGATGCAAGTTGGTATCTATTCCATCCATTAGGAAAGTTCTGTCATTGCGAATAACATTTATTATACCAAGCATCATTTGGAACAAAGTCTTTGTTCCTTCAGATTCTTCCGTGTCAAAGTCAAAAGCAATGTCGGGATTGCTTTTATGAAACGTCTTCAAAGAGTTACCTTGAATCTTGACGTCAACAATATCGCTATCAGCAGAATTGAGAATTTCCAGGATATCTTCTTTTTTGTCTTCAGGAAATCCTCTATCGGCATAGCTGATTCTTTGTAATCGAAACAATATTTTCAGTGAAGAAACGGAACACCTTTTTCGCTATATCCCTATCCATCTGGCTGGCTCGTGAGACAAACAATGTCTTACGCGATGTGTTGGCAGCAACGTCCATGGGGCGTTTTATGGCTTGTCTAAACTCATAGACATCCGTTTTGTCTGGTCCTTTTGTCTCATCACGGGCGAACACCAATGAACGACGTCCCTTTGGATAGTAGTATAGTTGCTCTGTGAGAATTTCTGTCTGAGTCAACGAAAAAGAGTATTCATACTCTATCTCATCAAGTATGAACCGAACATAGAACGAACTTGGCTGTTTGTCATAGCCATCGAATTTGAATGGAGCGACTTGAAAAATGGTGTTCTCATTGTATGTGTGGGAAGATCGTATCATGTTTACGCAGGCTTTTATGCCTCTAATCACATTGCTCTTTCCAGACGCATTCGCACCAGCCATGGAAATACTTTTCAATATTTGTTCCCCATTGATGGTAAACAGATTTCCACTCAAAGCTTTTCCTTTCTCGGTCTGTATCTTCGCTGCTTGAAGGTCAAGCGTTATCTCATCACGGAACGAGAATACATTCTTCAGACGAAACTTTAGCACCATTTTTAAATCCGATTTTTGCTATTTTGTCGCAAATATAAACATTAAATTTGATTATATGGCGTTTTAAATCAAAATATCGTTATCTTCAACGTTATTTTTAACATTAATCTACCGAAACAATAGTTCTTTATGGTAAAAATCGCATGCTTGCTTTTGCGACTTTATGTAAGAAAAGAAAAAATCTCGCTTGATTCCTATTGTATGGCTGTTCCTGCACTCGGCTTTGCCGCTTGGCTTGTTCAAGAACCTTATGAGGGTGAATTCCCGAACTTATTGCGGTTGTCTCCGAACTTCTCTCCGAACTAAAACCGTTTCCTCTCCGAACTTTTCTCCGAACCTTCATTGCTCCCATATGGATGGGAATTGTTACGACGAACCTCAAATTGCAGTCGGTTATTTCAAAAGATATTTCAAATACACATTATATATAATAATAAGCGTGAATATTGTCCTGTATTCATCAAAAGATT
>DEKO01000072.1:4704-7786 GCA_002353885.1 Porphyromonadaceae bacterium UBA2720 | reverse complement strand
CGAGTGCAAAGAACTGCTCCTGGTCATGCAACGCAGCCATAGCGGCGACGTAGCGGTGCACTGTGTCAACAACGACCAGTCCTTCAGCTACACACTAGGTGAGCCAGCCACACCCGCCCCAGTGTGGGACGAAACCCTGCCCCCGACAGGCCTGTGGCTGCACGAGCCCAATGCCGCCATCATGAAGGCCGGTTGCCACGACCTGCTGGCTGCGCGACTGGGGCTACAAGTCGTGGCTCGCGACAGCCACCTGATGGTCTCGGACGCGCCCGAGCCTGGATTCCCGGGCCGCTCGTTTGCCGTCGCTGGCTACTCGACCATGAACAAGCGCGAGCTCAAGGCCTTGCTCGCCGGTACCACCCATGCCAATGTGGCGGTGCGCAACTTTCCCATGCGCGCACCCGAGTTGGCCCGCCGCCTCAAGGTCAAGGATGGCGGCGAGACCTTCCTCTTCGGGACCACGACCGCCTCCGGAAAGCATATCATCATTAAATGCACAGCAAATGAACAGATTTAGTCTTACGATCGTCATGCTCCTGGCCATTGTGCTGGCCGGTTGCGAGCACATCAACAACAAGGAGGTGCCCAGCTTCATGGTGCGCATCGACCTTAGCACCTATGCCGTGTGGAACACCTATGGTGTGAGTGGTGTGGGCGATTATCGTTATTTCAACCGCGACAAACGACTACCGTCCAACTTCCCCTACAATGTCAACACTTACACTGGCTTCGGGGGCGTGCTCCTGGTGATGGGCATGGACGGCAGTACGGGCAGCTATGCGCCCATCGCCTTCGATGCCGCATGCCCGGTCGAGAACCGCATGGAGGTCGTCGTGGGCATCAATAGCGAGAACTTCGAGGCCGTGTGCCCCAAGTGCGGCTCACGCTACGACGTGCTCATGGGCAGCGGTGGCCCCTTAAGCGGCCCAGCCATCACCCACCACTATGGCTTGCGCATGCTCAAGGTCTACTCCTCGCCCAATGGCGGATACATCATCACTAATTCATAATGAATCATGAATTAGCGAGAATCGAGAATAATGCATATCGGTCAACTATGCCGCGACTCGGTCGCGGCTCACCCCCTAACACCCACCACCATGCGACAAATCCTAACCCTGCTCATCACCGCGCTAGCTCTGTTGAGTAGCGCCACTCAGTTACCCACCCGTGTGCCCTATCGCGACGCACGTCTGCCTATCGACCTGCGTGTGCACGACCTGCTCTCGCGCATGACCCTCGACGAAAAGCTGGGACAACTGCAATGCCTCATGGGCTGGGACAGCTATGTGCGCAACAACAACACCATCACCACCACGCCGCAGTTTCGCCAGCAAGTGCTGGACCGCCACATCGGCATGTATTGGGCGGTGATGCGCGCCGATCCCTGGACACGCAAAACATTCGCCACAGGTCTCAACCCCGCCCTGGCAGCCGAGGCAGCCAACCAGATGCAACACTATGCCATCGACAGCACCCGCTTGGGCATTCCGCTGCTGCTGGCCGAGGAGGCACCGCACGGACACATGGCCATCGGTGCCACCACGTTCCCCACCGGGCTGGGCATGAGCGCCACCTGGTCGCCACAGCTCATGCAGCGTGTGGGCCAGGTCATCGGGCGTGAAGTCAGGCTGCAGGGTGGCCACATCAGCTATGGCCCTGTGCTCGACCTGGCTCGTGACCCCCGCTGGTCGCGCGTCGAGGAGACCATGGGCGAGGACCCATGCCTCACAGCAACCTTGGCCAGCGCCATGGTGCGAGGTTTGGGTGGTGGTGACCTCAGTCAACCTCACGCCACCATTGCCACACTCAAGCACTTCGTGGCCTATGGCGCCGGCGAGGGTGGCCAGAACGGTGCCCGCGCACTGGTCACCCCACGCGAGTTGCAGCAGGTGTTCCTGCCACCATTCAAGCAGGTGTTAGACGCAGGCGCGTTGTCGGTGATGACAGCCTATCATGCCATCGACGGCATCCCCTGCACTGCCGACCATCACCTGCTCACCGACGTGCTGCGCCAGCAGTGGCACTGCCAGAGGCAACTGGTAGTGAGCGACCTGTTCAGCATCGACGTCATGCACAATACGCTGCACACCGCCGCCTCGCCGATTGATGCCGCTGTGGCTGCGCTCAAGGCGGGGGTTGATGTCGACCTGGGCGGCAACTGCTATGCCCTGTTGGGGCAAGCCATTGAGCGAGGACTCGTGAGCGAGGATGACATCGATCGCGCCGTGAGCCGAGTGCTCAGGCTCAAGTTTGAACTGGGGTTGTTTGAGCATCCTTACGTCACACCTGCCGAGGCCCGTGCAACAGTCAACAATGCCGAAGCAATCGAGGTGGCACGGCAGGTGGCGCAGGCATCCATCACCCTGCTCAAGAACGACGGCACGCTACCACTGGACCGCAATCGCCACGTTGCAGTCATCGGCCCCAACGCCCACAACATCTACAACCTGCTGGGCGACTACACTGCTCCGCAGCCCGACAGCAAGGTCGCCAGCGTGCTCGACGCCATCCGCGCCAAGGTGGGTGACAAGCGATGCTCCTACGCCCATGGTTGTGCCGTGCGCGACACCACATCGACCGACATCGCCGCCGCCGTGCAGGCAGCCCTGGCAGCCGATGTGGTCGTGGCCGTAGTGGGAGGCTCATCGGCACGCGACTTCCGCACCAGCTATGAGCAGACCGGTGCTGCCAGTGCCGCCCAGTCCACCATCAGCGACATGGAGTGTGGCGAGGGCAACGACCGTGCCACACTCGCCCTGCTGGGCCATCAGGAGCGGCTCCTGCGTGCTCTGCATGCCACCGGACGTCCACTGGTGGTGGTCTATGTCGAGGGACGTCCACTCGACAAGACCTGGGCCGACGAGCACGCCAATGCCCTGCTCACCGCCTATTATCCCGGCGAACAAGGCGCAGTTGCCATCGCCGATGTGCTATACGGCGATTACAACCCCGCCGGGCGGCTGCCCATCACCACGCCACGCCATGTGGGCCAGCTGCCTATCTACTACAACCGCCCGCTGCCTGCCGCCCACGACTATGTCGACCTGTCGGCCCAACCGCTCTACCCCTTCGGCTACGG
>DEKO01000072.1:4563-4691 GCA_002353885.1 Porphyromonadaceae bacterium UBA2720 | reverse complement strand
CGGACTGAGCTACACCACATTCGACTATGGAACACCCACAGTAACGACCACATCCGATGGCGGCTGCGATGTGACCTTCGTCCTCACCAACACCGGCCCTCGCGAGGGCGACGAAGTGGTGCAGCTCT
>DEKO01000072.1:4294-4549 GCA_002353885.1 Porphyromonadaceae bacterium UBA2720 | reverse complement strand
ACCACCGCACCTGTTGCGCAGCCCGAGCGCCAACTGGTGGCCTTCGACCGCGTGACCCTTGCCGCTGGCCAGTCGCGCCTCGTCACCCTGCACATTGCCCCCCAAGCACTGATGATTGTGGGGCCCGACATGCAGTGGATGCGCTCATCTCACCCCATCGAGCTGCTGCTAGGCTCCTCAAGCCAGGACATCAAGCACACTGTGGACGTTAGACGCTAGACGCTAGCTATTTAAAAAGCCTTGGCTTTTTGCCTT
>DEKO01000072.1:0-4199 GCA_002353885.1 Porphyromonadaceae bacterium UBA2720 | reverse complement strand
TGCCTTTAGCCAATAGCGGGCCGTAAGGCCCAAAATGCGGCCGAAGGCCAAATCTCGTGCCAACGAGCGCAGAGCCGAACTTGTTCGAGCTATGCCGAGTGCAGCCGAGATTATCCAAAAGGCCAATAGCGGCCGAAGGCCAAACAGCGGGCCGAAGGCCCAACAGCCAGTGTAACAATGGTTAAAATTACTAACAATTAACTAATAACAAACTTGTTTGTCAGCATTTTTGCTTATTTTTGCGGTTCGTTTGAGAAATCAAAGACCTCTAAACATTTAACTATAAGCAACATGACAAACAAAACACTCCGCAACCTCGTGGCAGCGATTGCCATGACAGCGGGACTGGTGGCCATGGCCGACAATGCCCTGGTGGTGCACTCCACCACCGGTCAAGTGCCCTTTGCCCTGCCCACAGTGCAACGCCTGACCATGGGCGACAATGCCCTGTCGGTATTCGCCAGTGGTGAGTACCAGTTCCCCTACCTTGAGATTGAGAAAATTGACTTCGTGTCGCAGACTGTAGGTGACGCCAACGGCGACGGCACGGTCGACATCGCCGACGTCAACACCGTCATCGACATGATGCTGGGCAAAGCCGCATCATCAGCGGCTGGTGATGCCAATGGTGACGGCATGGTCGACATCGCCGATGTCAACACCGTCATCGATGTGATGCTGGGCAAAGCCAGCAGCAACCAGCAGTCGGCCACAAGCGACCGCATGCTCGTGCATCGCGCCGATGGCACTGCCGATGTCTTCCTGGTTGACAGTGTGGCCGACATCACCTTTGTCGAGATCGCTCAAGCCACCACCACCATCACCCTGATCGATGCCGACGACTCGTCGGTGCGTGCCAACGTGACCATGACCGAAGGCACCCGCCGCTACGAGGTGGCCTGCTACGCAGCCAGCGAGACACCCGACAACATTGAGGCCTATATCCAAGCCAACAAGAAGTTTAACCGCAAGCAGAACGGCAAGGTAGAATTTGTCGACCTCACACCCTCCACGTCCTACGTCATTGCCGCACTGGCCTACGACGAGTATGACCTGCCCTGCGAGGTGAGCACACTGGAGTTTGCCACTGCCGAGCGCGTCATCAGCGAGCCGGCCAAAATCGGTGACTTCCTCTATCGCGACGGTTCGTGGAGCACAGAGCTCAAAGCCAACAAGACACCTGTGGGCATCATCTACTCGCTCACACCCACCGACGCCGACCGCGCACTGGGCTACACCAACGGCTATGCCATTGCACTGAAGGACGCAGCCTACAACACCGTGTGGAGCACCGAAGGCGGTGAGAACGAGAGCGGAAGCAGCATCCAGGGCGAGCAAGACCTCACCGACCGTGAGGGTCTGGCACACACCACAACCCTGCTTGAGAATGCCGACATCCATCCCGCTGCACAGGCTGCTAGCCAATATGACATCGCCCCCTACGGCACCAGTGGCTGGTATCTGCCCGCCATAGGCCAGTGGGTTGAGGTCATGCGCAGCCTGGGTGGACTCAGCGACGATGCCTTCAGCCGCAACGACAGTGGCCAGGGCCTCTGGGAAGCCGAGGCAGCAGCCGCTGCAGTGGCCCGGCTCAACGAGCAACTTGCCCGTGCCGGACAGGGACAGTACACCCCCATCAACCAGACCTACTACTGGAGCTCGAGCGAGCGCAGCATGATGTCGGCCTACTATCTGTTCTACAACCCCAGCTACTACATGAGCTTGATGAACTACTATAAGAACGGTCAGTTCACCGTCCGTCCAGTCATAGCATTCTAATAATCTCCATTAACGACACCAAACAATGAAAAAGATATTCAGCATCATCATCGTTGCGTTGCTGGCGACAACTGTGATGGCACAGGCCCAGCGCGCACGTGAGCGCATGATTGTCAACATGGGCGGCAAAACCATGGTCTACGACGTGAGCCGCCTGGACAGCATCACCTTCGACCAAGTGCAGCCCGTCAACGTCGCTCTCGAGCTCGTCTCGACTGCCGGCTATAGCGTCAAGGTACGCACCACCATGCCTGCCGACTGCAGCCACTATCTGGTGGCAGCCATCCCAGCTGGCGAGCCGGTGGCCGACAAGGCACAGTACATCCGCGACCACGCCTCCTACGACATGACCGAATCGAAGGAACTGGAGGTGGGTGGCCTGCTCCCAACCACCGACTACCTGATTGCCACACTGGCATTTGACCGCTACAACATGCCCAGCCAGGTGACCACACTCAGCGTCACCACCATCGAAGCATCTGACAGTGAACTGCCTAAGGTGGGCTACATCCTCTATGCCGACGGCTCATGGAGCCGCCGCATGGTCAAGGGCCGCAAGCCCGTGGGCATTATCTTCTCGACCACGACCAGCGAGGCTGACCAGGCCAAGGGCTGGAGCCATGGCTATGCTTTGGCACTGCGTGACGCTGCCAGCGAGATCAAGTGGGCCAACACCTTGGGCGACAACCAGGCAGGCGAGCACTACACATCGGCCGACAGCCTGGGATTCCAGACCGATAAGGACGGATATCAGCACACGCTGACGCTGATTGGCCAAGGCACAGGCCTCTATCCTGCAGCCGATGCTGCGGTGGCCTACGCAACCACCGCCCCCATGCGCTCGAGCGGATGGTATCTGCCCAGCTCGGGACAGTGGTATGACATCTGCGTCAATCTGGGCGGCATGCCGGCACAGATGCCACGTCAGGGCAAGACCGAGGGCTACTGGAACGACCCGCAGTGCGTCACCAGTTGCCTGAACCGCATCAATGAGTACCTCAGCCTCACCGGAGCCGACAATTACGCCCCGATAATGGTGGCAACGGGCGACTACATCTGGTACTGGGCCTCTTCAGAGAGCAGCAGCCAACAGGCATACGCCATGTTCTTCAACCAGGACGAACTCGTGGTCGAGATTGCTGGCTACTTCAAGAACTATGGTTTCTCGACCAATCGCGTGCGCTCGGTCATCGCATTCTAAACAGATCGATTCTATCAGCATACCAAAAGGCATCAAGGGCGCAAATCCCTTGATGCCTTGTTGATTCATTACATCAGATAGCGACCAGCAAGAGGCAGCTTGCTCAACAACCAGATGACAGCATAAGACACGACAAAAATGCCTAACGCATAGAGCGGAACGAACCACACTGCCGGCAGCCACGATGAGTCAATGCCATGTGACACACCGGTGCGAATCAACAACACATGCACCAGATAAATACCGAAACTGAGACGTGATGCCTGAGACAGCAAACGTCGCCGCCATGGGGCGAGCCGCCATGGGCGAGCTGTCGCCAACACAAACACTGCAACCGACTGGGCCAAGACAGTGGGCGTCAGATAGTCGATAAACCAGGTCACCGCCTTGCCAGCAAGATGCGAGCACAACATGGTGCAACAGGCCATCATCACGGTTGCAGCGATGCCTAGCGCATAAAAAGCCCGTCGCTGCCCCTGCGTCGGAGGATAGGCATGCAGATAGTGCCCCAGCACAAAGTAGCCCATATAGCCCATAGCCTTGCCCAACATCAGCGAACCATAGAATCGATTGAACGCCCCCACCAGTGCCGCATGCCCATAGTGCTTGCCCAGCGTCAGCCCAAAGGGAATGATGAACGACACAACGAGTGTCAGGACGATGAAATATCGCTCGGTGTGACGATGGGCGGTGATGGCGCGCAGCAGCGGAACCGCTATATAGATGCCAAGCAGCATCTTGAGATACCAGAAGTGACTGGGCCCCGCCAACAGCCAGGCAATGGACAGAGCCGCAGGGCCGGCGTTGACCTTGTCGAACAAGTAGACATAAGACCAAACGAAAAAAGCCACCACGATGCGCAGCACATTCTTGCCATAGAGGTGACGCAGACTCAGCGGCCTGCCAGCACTGAGGAACAGCGCCCCCGAAATCATCAGAAACACCGGTACACACCACCGCACCAGAGCATTATAACATACCCTGGCAGTCCACTCGTCAGACGGGTAACGGTCAACGAAGTGCTGTGCCGACGCATGCAGCACTATCACTGCCACAGCGGCAGCCACACGCAGCACGTCGAAGGCCCATACACGTCCCCTGTCGGCAGACACAGCGCTTATCTCGGTCGCAGCCATTGAGGCAGCAAAGTTACACTTTTTTGTCAACACTGCAATGACATCAAGCCATCATACAGAAAACAGCCGTATCTATTCAGCGA
>DEKO01000176.1:5837-8599 GCA_002353885.1 Porphyromonadaceae bacterium UBA2720 | reverse complement strand
TTCGAACAAAATCGGGTCTTCGACCCGTTCTGCATCTTCGATGCACAGAGGGGTAAGAGGAGATTCTTCTGAATCGCTGAATAGATACGACGACTTGTAGCTATTCACCGATTGTGCGTTTCCCCTCCCCTTTCCCAAAGTGAAAGGGGAGGGGAGTATTTAGCAAATCGCAGACAATTACTAATATCTGCAAGATGAGCATATCTGCGCAACTAGCGCATCAGCACTTTGTGGATAGTGCCGTCGGCCACGACGATGTAGGTGCCGCCGGGCAGACGCAGCTGGTTGCCGGTGCCCATCAGCGCGCCAGTGATGTTGTAGACGGCGACTCGGCTGGCGCCACTCACCGTGAGTAAGCCATGAGCGGCAGTCACGGTGACGGATGGGTCGCTGACACGGTCGATGCTCGTCGAGGGGCCGGCCGCAATCGTGAAGTGAGCGATCTCGCCCCAGACGTTATACTCCGACGCGGCATCCATCGAGCGGAGGCACATGCCGTAGGTCAGCCCGGGCGTACCCTCGAACGTCGATGCGATGTTGATGGTGGCCGACTGGCCGGCGGCGATGGTGACCATCGGGGTTTCGCCGGTCAGCAGGACGTCATTGGCTTGCCGGTTGAGAATCATATAGGGAATGGTGCCCACAAAGTCGCCTGTGCCGTTGTTGACCAGTACAGCCGAGCCGGTCACATTGCCCGAAGGCATGCTGTAGGCCGTCGGGGCCAGTTGGGTCTGGATGTCCAGCGTGTGGCCCGAGCTCTCGACCACTTTCAGCTGGTAGGGACCACCAATCAGCGCACCATTGGTACCGCTCACCTTCAGCTCATAGTCGCCGGCGGTGGCCGGGGCGGTGATGACAGTGCGGGTCAGCACCTCGCCCCCGGTAGCCAGGGCCAGCATCTGCCCCGTGGCCCGGCTCACGGTCTGGCCGTCGCGGGTGATGTCATAGTGGATGTAACCGAGATATTCTGCGCCGTTGTTGCGGACGGTGGCGCTCAGGCTCACGTGCGACGATGTGCCCACATGCTTGGGATAGTCGATAGCAGTCACCGCCAGGTCGCAAGTCGCTTGCTGGGGCTTGAAGTACATCACACCATCCTTGACCTCGACATCGATGTGAGCCGGCACATGCTCGTTGTGGGTGTAGCCGCGGTACTCGCTCACACCGGCCTCGGGGCATTTGTAGAATAACCATAGTTTGTACTCCCCATTGGGCAGGGTGGCCGGTGCGGTGAAGGAGAACGGGTCTTTAGCCGGGTCGGTTTCGGTGTACTCATAACAATCGCCCACTTCGGTCTTGTACAGGTAGTTATTGCCGTCGGTGTCTTGCTCAATCTGCTCGCCATTGGGACCGGAGACAAACATCAGCAGGTCGAGATTCACTGTCGAGGGGCAGCCATAGCCTGTGGCTCTCACATGCTTGAAAAGCATGGGTATTTTCTCGCCCAGCTTCACCTGGTCGCCGCTGGCTGTGAAGCTGCCGGCCGAGACATCGAAGTATCGCTCCGGCTCTTCCTCGCCTTGGCTGGGGCAGATGCCAACAATGATGGTCTGCGCTGTGTTGTATCCGCCCTCAAACGAGCCGATGCCCTGGGTGTCGGGATTCAGGGCCGTGAGCATGAAGTAGCCATTGCTCTTGCCGCCCCAGCCCCAGTTGATGTGGACATAGCCGTTCTCGTCGTTGCCGTCGAGCACAAAAGCGTGACCACCGTCCGAGGCGGTGCCGTCGAACAGGACGGGACGCCCGGCAGCGAGCTCGCTGTAGATGATCGACTCCCACTGGCTGGTGGTCATGCCGCTGCGGCAGTGTTGCCTCATCTGGCGGTTGTAACCGAAGTGGTTGCGCAGCGCGTTCATCATCTTGAAGATGCCCACAGCGCTGACCTTGCCATACTCCATGCCGGCGGCCACACCCACATGAAAGAGCAGGGTGGCGACGGCATTGCCCTGTTCCTCGCTGTATTCTCCCGAGTAGTCGTTGATCATTTTGTCCCACTGATAGGTGGTGTGCTCAAAGTCGGCACTCAACGTCTGCTGGTCGGTCTCGTTCACCTTACATTCGTAGGTTCTCGAGCCGGTGCCCTGCGCCGGATGCTTGTGGTAGAACATGATTTGCGCTGTGGCAGTCGCCACACAGCCCGTGACCGAGCGCTCGGTCTTGCCACCGCTGGCATAGGTGGGGCACAGGTTGTTGAAGGGGGCGTTCTGGTTCCAGTTGCAAGTGAGCATCGGTCGCACCACGTTCTCTCGCTGGGCGCGTGATGCCGGGGAATAGCTTGCAGGGCAGTTGCGCAGCATGGCCATCTCTTGGGCATAGACATCGAGCATATAGCGCATGCCATCGGGCATGTCGGCCGGGTCGAAGGTGCCCTCGTCGCTGTAGGCCAGCACGCTGGGTGCGCGGTCATCGCCCGCCACAATTACATAACCGTCTTGCATGCCGGCACTGAACACATAGTAGTCAGCTACTGTTTGGTTGGCCGACCGGGCTGTCATGAGCAGCGTGGGGTTGACAGTACGGCCAGGAGCGGCATGGCGCGAGGTGGTCGCGCGCAGATGTTGCGCAGCAATGCTATGGGCTAGCTCTGGACTCACTGGCGATGCCTGCAGTATGACTGCGGGCAGCAATAGAGCCATTAAAGTTTTGATTTTTCGATACATACGTTGATATTTTTAAACCGCGAAATCATGCGAATAAGAAAAATCCTTAATTCCTAAAATTCCTGATAAAAATCATGACAACCGCGAAATCTTGTGCAAGCC
>DEKO01000176.1:2612-5718 GCA_002353885.1 Porphyromonadaceae bacterium UBA2720 | reverse complement strand
TTGCTCGAGCAATGCTGAGGCGCAGCCAAGATTATCCAATTACGCGATAAAATTATGAATGATGAATGATGGCTTGTGGCAATGCGCGGCGGCCGGCATCAGTCATCAGCCCGCGGCGTTCAAGGTCGGCACAGCGCGCAATGTTCAGCGCGGTCCAGTGGCTGCGGGGCCGGCGTGGCGACAGTCGTTGGGCCAAACGTCCGTCGGGCAAGCGTTTCAGCGTCGAGTCAATCCACCCAAAACACAGTGCTTCTTCAACCACCTCAAGATAGGGTAGGGCACTCCATTCAGGGCATCGCTTGCCCCGGTAGGTGATTACCCAGCACTCGCGCACCGCTTGATGGTTGGCCGCAAGCCAAGCGCGCAACTGTCCGCGCTGGCTGTAATCCAGCAGATTGACAACTTCCATGAGGATTTCTTTTTCGGCTCACAAAGATAGTCAATTTTTTTCAATTAAATCTGTTTTTTTCTTTATATTATATAGGTGTAACTTGTTTTTTTCGATAAAATCAATTTTATAGATAATTTTTTGATGAGATTATTTGGTTTATAAAATAAACTTGTTTATCTTTGCATCGTGATTCGAACACAAAGGGTGTGAACTGAGCCTTCTGCAGGGGCGAGGGGAGCACCGCAGCGTAATTCTAACCAAGTTATTAACGAATTAATGTTCAAAAGAAATCATGGAAGAGAATAATAATTTGACCGCTGAACGCAGTCTGGAAATTATCCGTGAGTCGATAGAGACGAGTCAGCGTACAATTACCCGTAACTCGTCATTGTCACTTATCTGGTGGGGAGCGTGTGTTGTTGCGTTTGCACTGTTGATTGCACACCTTTGGGCAAATCATGGTGGCCCTGCATGGAATCTGCTTTGGGCCGTGCTTTGGCTTGTAGGTTATCTGGGCGAGTGGTTTATTGCTCAACGCAAGGAGAAAATTCCCAACACCTTTGTGGGCAAGACAATTGGTCATGTCTGGGGTACATTTGGGTTGATTATCGGTAGTTTCGGTTTGATTCTTGGCCTTATAGGTGGAGGCATCATTCCCGTTAAATCTTTCATACCCGATAACCATCTTTATATCAACATCACCAGCATCATATCGCTCTGTTTTGGCATTGCCACTACAATCACAGGCTGCATACTCAAGAACCGAATCATTCAGGCTTGTGGTTTTGTCGCAGGTTTGGGCGGTTTCTTCTTCGCTTTGGGGTATCCTTGGTTTGAGCAGTTGTATGTGATGGCGGCCGTTGCTTTTATAGGTCTGGTTGTGCCTGGACTGGTTATCTATTTTCAAAACAAGAAATAAGGAGGTGTGAGGTTATGTTCAAGCCATTAGACCCATTGCTGCACTCCGAGTTGCGCTTGGCCGTCATGTCGCTGCTCATCAGTGTCGATGAGGCCGAGTTCCCCTACATCAAGCAACAGACCGGGGCCACGGCGGGCAACCTGAGTGTGCAGCTCGACAAGCTGGCCACGGCGGGCTATATTGCCATCGAGAAGACCTTTAAGGGCAAGAAACCATGCACCCTGTGCCGCATCACCCCCGTCGGTCTCAAAGCCTTTGAGGACTACGTTGCCGCCCTGCGCACCTACCTCAACGTTAAGCCCGACACCACCCAACAGACTTGACACCCAGTCGCTATGGGATGCTGCCACATCTTCCCCTCATCTTTCCTAATGGTGGAGGGGAAGAGGTGGCGTTTGCCTTCTCACAGCATAGCTATCCCCTTATTTCTAAAAGATAGCACTTTCTCTTGTCAGTCTCTTGCTATTTATCCAAGAAATGCCTACCTTTGCCAACAAAATTAATTGTCATGAAGCGCTATATTCTGATATTGATGTCGATGTTCACTGCGATTGCAGTGAATGCTGCTTGTGACTTGACATTGCAATACTATGGCATGAGCTTGATGGATGATTCGTTGCGTGTGAAGGCTGTGCTTGTGGCACCTGATCGGGAAGCGAAAGTGCTCTGCGACGCGACGCAAAAGGCATTGACCAAGTCTATACTCTTGGAGCAAAGCGGTGACTATCAACTGGAGTTAACAATCCAGGTCAATGAGTATATTGATTCAACAACTCGAGTGATCAGTATTGATAGTACAATGAAGAGTGTGTCGATCGATCTTGATGTGCGCACACAAGATGATGCAGAGGAGCCTATCTCCGTAGGTGTCAGATTGATTAAGGCATTAAACTCGTCCCCACTCGTGACTATAGAGTATCTGGGGTATCATACAGGTGAAAATGGTGAGTATCCAGGCCCATTTTTTACAATCACAAACAAGAGTCAATATACACTCTATGGTGAGCATTTGCCTGGCTATTTTTGGGGCTGGGTTTCATACCTTTTCGAAGACAAGGCGGTTAGAAAAAAGGGGGGACGTATTTGTACGTCGTTTGATGATCGGCCTCCCATCTATCCAGGAATGAAAGGGCAGGCTTATGTGGGCAGTTTCGGGTGCAAATTACGAGCAGGGAAATATCGTTTCACTGTATTCTATGCCGTAAATGGTTGGCCAAACAGAGCCATCACCAATATCGAAAAGACAGCGTCATTGGTCTGGTCTTTCTCTGAAGAGAATTGGTATGTGCTTGACTGTGATTTTGTAGTAGAATGATTTTGGACCTTTAGAAATATAATCCTGTGACTGATGAAAAAGAAAATCTACTTTGCTGGCTCGATTAGGGGAGGGCGCGTCGATGCCGACCTCTATCGCCGCATCATCCAATTCGTGCAACAGACCGACACTGTGCTCACCGAGCACGTCGGCAGCAGCAATCTCATTCTGCATGAACAGGGACGTGAGCGCGATGCGCACATCTATGACCAAGACACTGCCTGGTTGCGGCAGAGCGATCTGCTCATCGCCGAGTGTACCTGTCCGTCGCTGGGCGTGGGCTACGAACTCGCTTACGCCGAGCATCATGGCATCCCCTGCCACATCTTCTACGACAAGACCAAGGCGCAACTGTCGGCCATGCTCACAGGCAATCCCTACTTTCACATCCATCCCTACGAGAGCGAGGATCAGATTTATGCAGCCTTGACCCAGTTGCTCCACTAATCATCTGCGTGAGATTTGCATAATCTTGGCTGCG
>DEKO01000176.1:2089-2447 GCA_002353885.1 Porphyromonadaceae bacterium UBA2720 | reverse complement strand
GCATTCGACTTGCGCAAGATTTGGCCGAATCACTTGGTCGGTGCAATTGTGGCGTTGGTCGGACAAAATGGGGTGACAATCTATTGCCCACAAAAGCGCATTTAACTTCAGCCAAAATCTCGTGTCAAAAAGACAAAGAAACACAATTACTCACCCGCCAGCAATGGCATAACGACACAAGATTATGAAAGCTAAAGTCCTACTCGCAGCAGTCGCCATGATGGCGATGCTCATGCCCAGCAACGCTGTGGCTCGTGACAACAAGGTTCGTCACAGTGATGGTAACCGCAAGCACCGCGTTGAGATGCGAATGGCCGACAACCGCCGTCATGTCATCGCACACCACAGAGCACACCGC
>DEKO01000176.1:1685-2077 GCA_002353885.1 Porphyromonadaceae bacterium UBA2720 | reverse complement strand
CGGCATCGGTGTCCGCTTCGACCGCCGTCCCGTGCATGGCCGTTTCGTCAACATCAACCGTGAGCGCCTGTGGCTCGCCGATGGCATCCTCTACCGCGTGATGCGCACACCCCACGGAGTTGCATACGTTGTTGTCGGATACTGGAGATGACACGACCACGACACCGCCAGAACGCCTCGTCGGCACTGGCCAGAACAAGACCGAAAGCACCGACCCGCTAACCAGCCCGTTGGTGCTTTCTTGCATTTTGTAGGTCATAAAACTGCCCTATTCCGAATTATTGATGTAACTTTGCAGGTGCCTACGACTAACCAGATAACTCGAATTCGTGGTTCGTAACTCGTAGCTTGTAACCCGTAGCTTGTAACTCTAAAACAATATGATGAAAAAT
>DEKO01000176.1:0-1585 GCA_002353885.1 Porphyromonadaceae bacterium UBA2720 | reverse complement strand
ACGCTCGAGGACCTGAACTTCGGCGGAACGAACTACCGTAACATGATTCCGCAGAACCGTACGCTGCGCTGGTGGGGCGACCAACTGGTGCGCGTCGCTGCCGACACTTGCTGGACGGTCAACCTCAAGAATGGTAAGGAGAAGGTGTTTTTCACTCGAGCCCAGGTCAACAAGTGGCTGGGTGGCGACAGTGTCCGTTCGCTCACGGGCATCACGTTCCCCTACGCCGACCAGTCGCTGGCTGCGTTGGGTACTGCGGGCAAGGTGCAGATGGTCGACTTTAAGGCCAAGAAGCGGGTCTGGGCCCAAAACCGTGGCGAGGAGCAGGCTGCCGAGTGGAGCAAGGAGAGTAGGGCAGTGGCCTTTGTCAAGGGCGACAACCTCTATGTCACCGATGGGGCAGGGCAGACGCGCCAGCTCACTACCGATGGCTCGCGCGACATCGTCTACGGCCAGGCCGTGCACCGCAACGAGTTCGGCATCATGGGCGGACTGTTCTGGAACCCCTCCGGCACGCGGCTGGCGTTCTATCGCATGGACCAGTCGATGGTCACTGACTATCCCCTGATCGACGTGCCCGAGATGGCCGACACCACACGCTACATTGCCACCCCGGCACCTGAGAAATATCCCATGGCGGGGCAGACATCGCACAAGGTCACCGTCGGCATCTATGACCTGGCCACAGGACAGACGACCTATCTGCAGGCCGGCGACCCCACAGACCGCTACTTCACCAACATCGCCTGGAACCCCGACGGCGACATGGTCTACATGATGGAACTGAACCGCGACCAGAATGACTGCCGCCTGGTGAGCTATGATGCAACGACCGGCCGGCGCATCGCTGAGCTATATCGCGAGACGCACGACAAGTATGTCGAGCCACAGACACCCATTGTCTTCCTCCCTTGGGACAAGAACTCGTTCATCATGCAGAGCCAGAAGGATGGTTACAACCACCTCTATCTGTTCACCGACGGCAAGCTGGTCAAGCAGCTGACTCGTGGCAATTGGGTGGTGATGGACATGCTCGGTTTTGACGAAAAGGGGCACAACATCTTCTTCACCGCTAATGCCGAGAATCCCATCCAGAAGAACGTCTATCGCGTCAATGTCGATGGTGGCACCATGGCGCGCGTCGACGAGGGTGGCCGTGGCTGGCACGATGCCGCGCTCAGCGCCAGCGGCAAGTGGCTCATCGACAGCTATCAAGAGCCAGATGTGCCGCGCAACATCGCCATTGTCAACACCACCGATGGCAAGGCGGTGCGCTACTTCACTGCGCCCGACCCCTGGCAGGGCTACACGGTACCTGAGTATCGGTGTGGCAGCATCAAGGCTGATGACGGCGTGACCGACCTCTACTACCGCATGGTCATGCCTGTGGGCTTCGACCCCAACAAGAAATATCCCACCGTGGTCTATGTCTACGGCGGCCCGCACGCCCACAATGTGGATGCACGTTGGCACTACTGTAGCCGCAGCTGGGAGACCTACATGGCCCAGCGGGGCTATCTGCTCTACATCATGGACAACCGGGGCAGCGAGAACCGCGGACGCGACTTCGAGCAGGCCACCTTCC
>DEKO01000061.1:10915-15993 GCA_002353885.1 Porphyromonadaceae bacterium UBA2720 | reverse complement strand
CTTTTGGTCAGGAGTTGGCTCATTGTCACTGCCACAACTGACGTGCCACAGTAACAAAACCATCAGAAACAATCTCAATAAATGACTCTTTTTCACTTGACAATCAGATCACAGCTGTTCAACAAAACACTTTTCTCTCTTAATCGTATGACGGGTGTGGATGAGTTGGCCGTCGGCAGTGATGCCATGATGAATTATATGACGATTTGTTGTCTTTTATCACAGCACAATTAGCATTTAATCAGCAAATAGTTGTCTCAACAGGTTGATAACAATTGACTTCAGTTGGCACACATTCATCTGTGTATGCACATTGATCAGTCACTGGGCATGGCATACTCTGATTGCAGTCTGTTGTCTCATTACAAACTTTGGTTATGCAAATACCTTCATCTGTTTCGAGACAGATATGGTGTGATTCTGGCGGGCTAATACAACATTGTGAGGCATTGGCTTTTGTTGCATAGCAGCACTGTTCACCTGCAGATAGTGTTCCTGCACAGGTATCCGTTCCGCAATCGCAAGTTCTGGTTTCATCGTTACAATCGTCTTCTTGAGTGTCGCAAGTGCCAATATTTCCCACTGTGCAGACATCATCTGTAGACATACTGCCTGTCAAGTCTGTCACCACCTTGGGCGATAGTTGCAGGTCTTCTAAATAAATCTTTTTCATATCCGTTAGATGTTTTAAAATGGTTAATAAATGTTATTTTATAACTTTATCTCGTTTCTTCATTTCAGAATGATAATGCTTCTCGAGGCAATAATAGATGACAAGTTCGCATAAACGGTTTTGATCAGCAAACAAACGGTTCATTGACATGTGCAGCAACGCTGTGATATTTAGTTTTGACACATCTTGTTCATGCAATGCTTTGGCAATCCTCTTCAAACTGCTGTTCGTAGTTTTCTTAAAACTGACATTGCTTATTTCAGTATTCATCAAATTGGCAATGGGTTGACGCAATTGGCGATAACGATTGGCAAGTGATTTGATGTTATGCTGATTGAATCCAAACTCATTGAGATATCCTTTACTCATACGCCCGATAATTTCACGTTTCTCTTCTAGTGTGTAGCCCAAAGCGTACAACATTTTGTCTATCCAAACAAAAGCCATTTGCCAACGGTCATGTCTTTGCTGTGAGCGCAACAATCTGCATACACAGTGACTATCAATGTCAAACAATGATTCTGTCAAATCCATCATATCCATCCCATATCGCTCCAATTCACGCTCGTATGTGTCAATTACTACTTTGTGCAACCTACGTTGGCAACAAAGTGGAAAAAGTTTCTTGTTGAATGCTTGAAGTACATAAGCCAGCCTATTATCGTCGGCCAGTTCAACCCTGACACGTAAGTGAAAGTCAGGGTCTGCATATCGGATGAAGAACCACCGTGTAATCAAGCCACGGCGCAGCAGGGATTTTATGAGCGGATATATTGTATCAACCAATAGGATGTCGCACATGTTAACACCACCATATATCTTCAGATAAAGCCATCGTTCACCTGGAAAAATGTTGCGTACGATATGTCGATTTCTATTTACCATGATTCGTTTTGATTAAAGGCACAATACATTCGTTCTGACAGTCCATCCCTTGAGAGTTAGGTGAAACTCCTTTGCAGGGGATGAATTCTTCAAGCACAAAGGATTCTCCTCGGCCAATTTCACTCATCATCACCTCCACACTCAGTATATTCTGTGTGTCAACAAGCAGTTTGTTATCGCCAGCGACTAAGGAGACATATTGGGGCAGTTGATAGTGTTGAGCCCACCTTTGCAAATTCTCCTCTGATATTGTTTTTTTATCAAATGGTAATTGTTTCATCGTCCATCGCTCACGAGACAGTATGATGTTGCGATACATGACGCGCGGAAGATGGCTGACAGAGGACAATCCTCCCCAATAGAACATCAGTGATATTCGCCCATTCGGATGTTGTAAATCGCACAAAAAACGATAGACCGGTGACGGGTCTGTCCCATTGTAGTTATGTGCTGTGGTGAGACGAGGCAAGATTTCTTTTTTGAATCGCCGTGAGCGAAGAACAACACGGTTTTGTTTAACCGAAACAAGCAAGTCATTTGCAGGAATCAGATTGTCACTGCCCAAGAGAGAATTGCTGAGATATATAATCTCATAGCCCCGCAAATGAGGACGTGAGAGAATATTGCCTGTTCTGCTCTGTGGTACATGTGCAACCTCAGCGACAATCTTGTTACCACAAGCAAATTGCTCCGCATCAGTAATTTGCAAAACCAAATCTTTGATTCGTTTGTCACCGTATGCAAAACGACCTAATAGATTAGCTGCGCTGGTGCCCGTGAAGCGAAGGTCGCCCAATAAATAGTTGTCCTTGTCAGTTCTGCCCAAAATTTCGAATAAAGCAGCCATTGTCACTGGCAAATCGCTATAGTTGAGCGGAAGATGCTTCACGTCATCATCGGTAAGCGTGATACATCTTGATTTGGACCAGTCAAGTTTGGACAACTTCTCTAGCAAAATCAGTTGCAGCGGTGTTGAACCCAAAGGCTGTACCGGATGTGGTTTGAGAGGCAATCGCAAACCATCAATAAGCGGATTGGCATTGCGGTCTTGCGTCAGCACATATCCCACTCCCACATCAGGGTCAAGAGCCTCAAGTAACGGGATTTCTTGGTCTTGATACCGTGCTGTGAAGCGTTGCTTGAATTGTTCCAGATGGGCATTGCGTGAAATTGGCATCACCCGACACAAGAAGTCCATTCCCTGCTTGATTTGACGGACAATGTGTTTATCAAAGGTACTTTGCTTGTGTACCGAGAATGAATCCAATTGAACTAAATACTTGGGATTTGGTTTTATGTCCATTTCTTCCAGCAAGTCCTGAATCTGACGATGCGATGCTTCGTTATCTTCTGAAAGATTTGATGATGATAAAGCCTTGAGTCTTTGCGATATGGACTTTATTCTATTATACCAGGTCTTGTCGACATTTTCAGTTTTCTTGGCCAAGTGTTCCAGCATATCGACTCCAGTGACCATCGTGTCAATGTCGCAGACAAGTAATTGATTGTCGATCAGGTCGTGTAGAAAATGTAGAGCATCTCCTCTCGTTACATCATAGTGGGCGATGAACTTGTCAACAATATAGTTAAACGCTACATAATCCTTAGTGTGGTCCAATATCCACTTCAATGGTGAAGATAATTTTAACTCCCTGATTTGAAAAGTTCTACCCTGTCCATGAGTGATACAAGAGACATACCTGATGTGGTTTCCCATTCTATAGATGGTGGAATTGGCACAAAACATCATGTGGCTCCTGAGGCTATAGTCATGGAGCATCTTCTGTGCTATTACTGAGCAATAAAGCATGTCAAGGCGCAACGACTCATCTCTTGATTCATCACTTACAATACTCATCTTCTCGCCCCACAACAGGCATCCACAAGATGCGAACGATGCGAATGGTGTGCAACGCGATGACATCCGAGCTAGATACTTTAACAAACCCAGCCTCACTTTCTGCCTGTTAGAGGCGTTCTTGTTATTCCCAGACAAAAGGCGCTTCAACTCGTCATATAATGCAGGCGATGCAAACAAGATGGCATTCTTAAAGTCATCAGAGCATAACATACGCATCAATTCGTTCTCATTAGACAGGCATTTAAGGTATGTGTCTAGTGGGTAACGCGGGAAGCGCATCACTAATTGTGATGACGGGCAATATGTAACTGATGTACTATTCATTCAAATGTGGTCTAGGCATTAACATGAATTTTCCCAGCGAAGAATGAGCTATCTCATTAAGCAGATAAGATGCAACACCTGCACTCCCTTCAAGAATGCCAGTGCCTTCACAAAAACATTTTTGCGACACATCATAATAATTGTAATGACACGATTCGCCATCTTCCACTGCCCATCGAAGAACAATGTCGAGCCAAAAGTCTGCCGCACTAGACAGTAATTGAGATCCTGTCGAACGAGCCATCTCGCGGAAAACAAGCCCAATGCCTGCAGCACCATGACAAACACAGGCATCGTTAACATAGTTCAGTGTAAGATTTCGGCGATACTGCGCCGCATACTCCAACACTTGGAGAGAGAGTGCCGTTAGATTTACGTCATCTAATGAAAGACCAGCTTCACGCAGCGCAACAGCAATGCCAAGGTCGCCATAGCACCAACCCAAGCGGCTGCGATGTGGCAATTCACATTCAATTGACGACGAGGCGAACCAACATCCATACGTTTTGAAGTCGATCCGATTCTCAAGAATGTAGGCCACAACACCACGAATCAGTTCTCTGATTTCATCGCCATGTGAGTGGGCTATATCTGGGATTCTCAACATCCGGCACAGCAGAATCAATGTGCTTGAATAGCCATGTGATAATGAGATATTGTACCGCTTGATCCACTTGGTTTCACGCTGTGGCCATTTGACATATCCGTTCGTCCTCTCGCATGTGACTTTCAGATGTTTGAGAAGAAGTATTAGCTGCCCAACGGAAATAGCCTTATCTGTATGATAGCGCAACAGCCAATAAAACCCTAATCCGATGAATCCGTGAAGAAAGTCATGATGATTTTGCCTAAGCATGACTGCTTGTGAAACGGCGATATAACTGTCGATTGAGGACAATTGCGACGAGAAATCTTCGACAAAGCCCTCCTCGCGCAATGTGTCTAGAGCAATCACAAACCCCACCATTCCTCCGCAATAGGTAGGTATTACATCTCCAGAATGCAGTCGTTCTAGCATGCGAGTGAGTGCAGCATCGGCCACCTCTTGATAATCAGGATTAATCCGAGAGTACTCGTAGAGAAATGTCACACTCGCCATGTCGCCAGCAAGCAGACCAACTGACAGACGCGACAAGCGCAACAACCGACATTGCTCATGCCAGGCTAGGCGGTCTATTATGTCATGCATTTCTCTCATATTAATTTGTGCATTTGGTGGTTATACAGACTACAATAGGCCCATTATAGAAACTTATCCTCTACTCCATGCTAGTGTAGTCGGTGGCCTCGAACGAGCCGTAATAGAGGTCGCCGCCGTCGGTCGCCAGCTGCACG
>DEKO01000061.1:3039-10798 GCA_002353885.1 Porphyromonadaceae bacterium UBA2720 | reverse complement strand
GGGAACTCGATGGTCAACATGCGCGTGTCGTGGTAGTACCAGCCCTCGGGCTGCACTTCGACAAGTTTGTGTGGACGGCCACCATTGAAAATGACTGCATCGCGTGTCTTCAAGCCATTTGTGTCATCTGCATTGGCTAAGATAGGTGCCAACAGCAAGAAGATGAACATGGACAATCTAAATAACTGTTTCATACTGTTTGTTGATAATTGTTGGTAAAATGTTATTTGTTTACTCACTATGCCTCAATCGTTCGGCACAATTGAATTCTGGTGCAAAGGTAGAACAAATCAAAATGCGGACGTTCAAACATGCTGTCCTATTTTCAGGCTACACTCATGTTGATTCTCAATGGTTTACAGGCAAAAAGCATCCTTTGTTAAGTTAATATTAAATAACTATAACAATAATTAACTCTAACAATCAAGCCATTTCTTGAGGATAAAATCCTAATCATTTCCTTTTTTGCTTTGAGGGGAATCAGTCGGTGAGTTGGTTGATGGATGCACCTTTTCCCAATATCTTGATGGCAATGTCACGTTTTTTGTTGATCACACTATGTTTCCTGGTAATGCCGAAGTAGTCGCAAATCATGTCATTCGGGAAATTTGCAAAGTGCATATACACAAGCTCAGATTCCTCAGATTTAATAGAGGCCCCACTCATTCGCTCGTCAAGTTTTGGATACACTGCATTGAGCAGTTCTTCAAGACGGGCAAAGAAATTGGCATTCAGATATGATTCCAGACGCTGTTTCAACTCATCTCTGCCATAACTCTGTAATGATAGTGTCTGATGGTAGATGACTGCCCGTTGTGTCATCCTCTCGACGATTGACATGATGCGGTCGCTCTGCTCGTTGAGTTGCCGCTGCAAGTCGCTTTCTTGTCCATTGTCATCGAGGGGATTTTTCAACTGTTGCCTCAGCAAGTCCAACTCATTCAAATGCTGCTTTGCTTCCTCCAACAAGAGGTCTCGCTGATTGCTTTGTGACTTGAGGTCTGCAACAATCTGCTCCATCTGTTGGATTGTATCGGCCTTGTCCTCAATGACCCGGTCTTTGGATTTGATGACCGAGCGGAGGCTTCGGTTGCTCCTCACCACTTTCGTCAGATTTCGTCTCAACATGACCGCTACAACCATGAGTGCCAGCAATGTGAAGAGGCCTATCCAGACAATTGCACCCAAACGATGCTTTGACGATTGGTATGAAAGGGATGCTGCCTCTTGATCATATTGGTTGCAGACTTGTGACAGTGCTGCGATTGTCTTTAAGTTCTGGAGGCTGTCGGCAATATTGACTGACAACATCAGATTCTGCAATGAATCTGCGCTTAGATAGGCTCTGGTTGACAAATATAAGACACTGTCGGGCTTGCTGAGCGGAAGTGGCGCACTATTGAAGGAATACTCACTCGAGTCGAGTTGGTCCAGTTGGGCGTAGGCCTGGGCAGCCAAATGGTACGACCTGAATCTAATATAGTGACTTGAATCCTTTGCTATTGACCGTTTGGCAAAGTGGATGCACGATTGATAATCTTGCTTGATAAAATAATAAGCAGCTAGTGTCGCCAAATTGTAGGCATAATCACTGTTGTTTTGGATATATTTCAATTCAAGCGATTTTTTGATAAAGTAATAAGAGCTATCAATGTTGATGGTCAGATATAAGTTGGCCAGTTCTTGTTGGCAATATATCTCATGATATCCGTTATTGATCTGATTGAATGCCGTTAGTGCTTTGCGATAGCAGTCAATGGCCTGTTGCTTACCATATCGGCTCTGGAACAGGCTGGCCTGGCGCATCAGGGCGTAGCCGCGGTGGTAGGTGTCGCCCGACTGGGTGGCCATGTCCTCGGCATACTTGTAGTAATACATGGCGCTGTCGAGATGGGGCAGCTCCTCCATCACGCAGCCTTTGTAGAGCAGCGAGCGGGTGCGCTTGTCCTTGTCGTGCCCGTCGGCATAGTAAGTTACCGCCAGGTTGATGGTGTCGAGGCGGTAGGCGTGAATGTCGGCTTTATACTTGGCCTGGGTCAGAAGCAGGGCATGGTAGGCGCGGTCGGCGGCGGTGGGCAGCGAGTCGGCGGGGATGGCCTCGAGCAGCGCGGCGGCGCTGTCGGGCGCCACGGTGATGAGCGAGTCCAGCTCCACCAGGCGCGGCAGGTCGGCCTGCTGCTGTCGACACCCGGCCAGCAGCACACAAACCATCATGACAATCAACAGTCTTGGCATTAGCGAGTTTCTGTTTTAAGACTGCAAATATAGTCATTCCTCAACAACCGGCAAAATTTGGCCTGACAAATTTCAGATTGCCCGTCCCTACCGCCAGGACGCATAATCTCACACAGAACACACTGAATGATACATACTGGCGGTGTAGGGACGGCATTGCTATGGTCCCCCTAGCCCCCTAAAGGGATAATCCCCCCTAAATCCCCCCTGAAGAGGGGGACTTCCTGTAGTGGCAGCAAAACAGTCTTTCCCCCAGGGGTTAGGGGGACATTGTATGGGCGACAGTGCAGGAGACTGTAGTTTTGCCGCCGGCGGCGGAGCCGACAGTCAACTTCACGATACCAGTAGCGGACTCCACCGCACCGGCGGCATTTGATCGAATCAATATACCCCAAAAGAGTTAAATCAACTCTCACAATAATTTTTTACAAACAATTTTATCTTTTAATTATGGCAGATTATCTACTAAAATCAATGGGGAGTGCACTCAATGCATTGTGCACCCCTGCCGGACAATGTATTTGTTGTCCTGTTGAAGTTGGTGTTAACGATTGGTATTACGACCCATCAACTCCAAATGTGATTAAAAAACAGCAATCAGATGTTCTTGTTACCCATGTATTAGCTGATGGCGAGACATTAGATAACGAGGCCACAGGACTATCCTATCGGTATGACGTTGTAAGGTCTATGAAATAAAATTCCTTAATTGCAAAAAAAACTTAATTGTTTGCTGTTTCACAGTAGAATATATAATTTTGTGCTCAATGAGAAATTCACTATGTAGTTAATCTAAAATTATTAAAATATGAAAAGGAACAAATTGATATTGCTTTTGCTCTTGCTCTTACAGGTAGCATTTGCCCCATTAGCATATTCTGATCACGTAACGATTAATGGAATAAAGTACAGTCTAGCTAGCGACTTGTCTTCAGCGAGGGTTGTGAATGATCAAA
Organism: Porphyromonadaceae bacterium UBA2720; assembly: GCA_002353885.1. Classification (GTDB taxonomy): domain Bacteria; phylum Bacteroidota; class Bacteroidia; order Bacteroidales; family Muribaculaceae; genus Sodaliphilus. The sequence goes on along the minus strand of DEKO01000061.1, from coordinate 7,607 downwards.
ATTATGCTTCACTCACCGAAGTTGAAATTCCAGATTCTATTTATTACAATCTGACTCACATACCTGTTACAGAATTGTGGAAAGAAGCATTTGCTAATTGTACGAGATTGGAATCCATCAAGATTGGTTCGTGCGTCAAAACGATAAACTCGTGTTGCTTTAAGAATTGCCGAAATTTGCGTTCTATATTTTTGCCTGCATCATTAAGCGAGATAGTTATCGAGGTATCTATTTATGATAATGTTTGTTCTGGAGGGTCAATCTTTAATGGATGTACGTCCTTAGAGTCAATTGTTGTTGATGAGGCCAACCCCACTCTTGATTCGCGTGGAGGCTGCAACGCAATTATTGAGACTGCGACCAATCGACTGATTGTAGGTTGTAAATCGACAATCATTCCTGAGAGTGTTGAGATGATAAGTGATTGTGCTTTTCAAAATGTGGCATTGGATCAGGAGAATGTGGTCTTGAGCAATCTGTCATTGGGCAGGTGTTCATTTTATGGTGCTACTTTGCATTCTGTCACGATTGGCGATAACATTACTACTATTCCTAATTCCTGCTTCAGGTCCAGCGTAATCGATAATATAGAATTTGGGAATTCATTACTCACGATTGAAAACTATGCTTTCAACGAGTCTGTGATTAAAAATGACCTTGTTCTTCCTGAGTCATTAATCACTATCAGAGCGAGTAGCTTCCGGTTTGCCACATTTCCGGCCATAACTTTTGGCGGTTCGCTCAAGACTATCGGATCTGTGGCGTTCCGGGACTCAAAAGGCTATCAATCGTTGACTATTCCCAAATCGGTAGAGCAAATCGATGGTTATGCTTTTTTTGGAGCCCCCTTTGAACATATAACGTTCAACAATTCGATGAAAAACTTTGGTTATAGTTTGGTTAGAGAATGCAAAAAACTCAAGTCACTGGTCATTCCACGCAGTGTTAATGTGATTGAAGATTATTCGGTGGCAGTCTGCTATAGTCTAGATAGTCTGACCATTATGGGAGACGCTGAAATTGGTAAAGGTGTATTGGACGCAACGCCGGTCAAGTATATTCGTCTCGGTGGCAATATAACACCATACATTACCTTTGATGGCCTAGCATTCCAGTTCCCTGAAGCCAAGATTGTCCTTGGGCCTGGGGTGACTAGCGTGGAAGGTGTGAAATTTTATTCTAATCAGGCCACGAGTTTTTATTGTGAAGGCCTAACGCCGCCTACAGCTGGCGAATTCACCTTCAGTGATGGTCTTTACCAGTCGGAGGTCCATGTTCACAAAACCGCTGTCAACAATTATCGCAACTCTCTCTATTGGTGCAATTTCAGCAACATTATTGGTGATTTGACCTTCTATGGCGATGTCGACGACAACGGCATAGTCGATATCTCGGATGTCAACGCGGCCATTGATGTGATGCTGGGCCGCATGGACAATGAACTTGCTGATGTCAATGGTGATGGTGCTGTGGATATTACTGACGTCAACGCCATCATAAACAAGATGCTGGGCAAGTGAGAATAGTTGATAGTTTATAGTTGAAAGTTAATAGTTGTTCTCAGTGACACAGAGCGACTATTAGACTTTTATCAGATTTCGGGCAGCTGCCCGACAACAACTGTATTAGCATCGAAAACAAAGGCACATAAAACACTTGACATCAGTCACGCTGGGGGCGGACACCTTGTGCATGCCTGTCTTGTAGTCGGATAAAAATAAGGGAGACACGAAGGTGCCTCCCTTATTGTGTGTGATTCTGATGATGCTAAGCGCAGAAGCCCATGCGTGTGGCGTTCTTGGCATTGATGAGCTCGCTGTCGCAGTAGCTGCGGATGGCGGCCATGTCGATGCCTTCGATGCCGTTGATGATGTCGTCGACAGCTTTCTTGCGGGCGATGTTCTCAATTTGGCCGCCGCTGAACTCATAGCGTTCTGCCAGCTCTTGGGCTTGGTGCTCGTCAAGTTCGGGAAGCATTGAACGCCAGATTGAGCGTTTGGCCTCAATTGATGGCTTCTCAAACTTGATCTTGTAGAGGAAACGACGCTCGAAGGCCTTGTCCAGATTGCCCGTGAGGTTGGTGGTAGCTATCATGATGCCTTGCAGCGTTTCCATTTCTTGCAAGATGATGTTCTGGATGGCATTCTCCATCTTGTCGACGGCATATTCTGCCCCCTCGCGGCGCACCCCCAACACGGCGTCGGCCTCGTTGAACAGCAGGATGGGGGCCTTGTGGCAGTCCTTGACCGCGCGGCGATAGCGGTCGAACACTGCCTTGATGTTTTTCTCGCTGTCACCCACCCACTTGCTCTTGATTTCAGGAATGTCGACCTGCATGATGTCGCGGCCTGTCAATCGGGCTAACTGCAGCACCGTCTCGGTCTTGCCTGTGCCTGGTGCGCCATAGAACAGGCAAGTGAATCCGGTGCGCATGCCCTTGTCGGAAAGACGTTGAGCAATCTCGACAAAGCGCTTCTCGTCGAGTAGTGCCTGCAGACGTGCCACTTGAGCCTGCTCGGTGGGATTGTAGAACATGGACTTGGCCACAATGTCGGTGCATGGCGTGAGCTCACGATTGACCTTGGCTGGGGTGTCAAACTTGATGTTGAGTTCGCTCAGCAGGTCGCGTTTGGTCTGGTCGGTGAGGTGGAACGAGTGTCCGTCGAACATGCCTTCTTCGTTGTTGGGCTCGACAAGCTCGCTGGTGAGCAGAATGTGACGGCCTGAACGGAACTGGTTGCGGTGGGTGCGATAATAGTGCGAGTTGTCAAACACGTCGCTGAATTGTCCCAGTGTGATGGCATCGTCACTGTCGTTGACTAGCTTGTGGGCAAAGTAGACTAGCAGCATCATGTCGTCGTCGTCGAGCTTGTAGCTCTTGACCAGCTGGGTGAATTGCAGCTGCGGGTTCTTGTCGAAGAGGTCTTTGAGCTCCATTGCCAGCATGTCGATCGAGATTTCCATGTCGTCGCGCTTGTTGTAGAGCTCGTCGAGCTGGACAAACAACTGCTCGATGCTCAGCCCGGTCAGGCTGGGGCGCACATATTTGCGGTCCTGCTTCAGTGCCTCTAGCACCTTGAGTGGCACGCGATAGCCATGATCCTCGCCGCGGCGTGTGCATTGCACCAGCCCCTCGTGCTCGAGTGCGTCCAGGTCATCGAGATGGCCCAGCAGGCGCAGGTTGTTGCAGCCAAGCATGCGGCTGATTTGACCCAGCTCGACACGTTCGTCGCGGTCGCCGTTGAGGATGATGGCCAAGAGGACAGCCTGGATGGGCGTGAGTCCCAGCTTGCGGCCAATGAAGTCGGTGAGCTTCTTGGCGCGGGTGAACAGGCTGGGTGCCAGCTTTGAGTTCTCAGCCATGTCAAGCAGCAGTTCGAAGGCCTTGAGCAGGGTCAGTGACTGGCGTGTGCGGGTTGCCTTTACAGTTTCGATTTCGATGCCGATTGTGTCGATTACTTGCTGGATGTCAGCTGCTTGATGAGTTGTTTTGCGTGCCATAGTTTGATTGTTTTATAAGTTTGACTGTGATAATATAGTAACTGTGTGCAAAAAATTTAATGCGACCAGCGTTTTTTTGCTTTTGCCGATTGGCGACAAGCAACAGCCTGTGCATGACTGCACGGGTGGCCGATGGTCGTTTCACAGATGGAACAGGAATCTTGTGTGTCTCTCCCTAGCACGTAGGTGTGATGTGTGTCTCCGCTCTGTGCATTAGATTGTGCAAAGGTAAGTGCTCTTTCTGAATACTCCAAATTTTGGTCCATAAAAATTCATTTTTTAACATTTCGGACACCTGTCGTAACTATTTCAGCGAATCAGAAAATCTCCTCTTAACCCCTTGTGCATCGAAGATGCAGAGCGGGTCGAAGACCCGATTTTGTTCGAAGCATTTTAGCGTCTCCAACGCAATCGGTGAATCTTACAAAATTGTTCACGATGACCGTAAAATACCAGAAAAAAGAGGATGTGCCAAAAAATATGACACACCCTCATTGAAAATGAAGCAGGTTTGGTGTTTAGTTGCCGAGACGCGAGCGTTCTTCCTGACCGGCGCCGGTTCCCTTGTATTTGCTTTGTGTGGCATTGAACTTGTAGCGCACGGTGACTTGGAGCTCACGCAAGTCGCGGTGCTGAGCCTGGCACATGTTGCGCAAGCCATAGCGCAGCAGCACCTTTTCTTGTGCATCGAGCAGGTTTCGCCCGGCAATTTTCACACTTAAGCGGTCGTTGAGGAATGTCTTTGTCAGGCTCAAGTAGAGGTTGAAAACGGCTCGGGTGAGCGACACGTTCTCCATGTCGCCCCGGGTGGTGATGTCGAGACTGGCATTAGCTGTGAGTGTGGGCAGAATCTTGATGTTGTTGTTAAACTGAATGAGGAAGACAGGACGCTTGGGGCTGATGGTGCCAACAGGCGTGGGAATCCTTGTCCAGTCCTTGATCATGCCCAGCGATAGTTGTGGCTCGTAGATGCCAAACTTGGGGTTGATGTTTAACATCAAGCGCATCTTGTGGCTGTGGTCGAGGTTCTCACGGGTGAGAAGAGTGGTGGCCTCGCTGCCGGGCAC
>DEKO01000061.1:1939-2976 GCA_002353885.1 Porphyromonadaceae bacterium UBA2720 | reverse complement strand
GTGGGATTGCCGCTCTCCCAGGTGAAGCGGTTGCCATAGGACACGTTGCTGGTGAGCTGCCAGTAGTAGGGGCGCTGAATCTTCATGCTATAGTTGAGCATTAGCTGCACTGCGCCGGCATGTGCCTGCAAGCCCACTGTGGGGAACAGGTGGTGATAGGTACGGCTCTGCTCGGTAATTCGCTCACCCATGCTGTAGTAGTCGCTTGTCACATTCTCGTTGCGCAGGCCCAGGCGCATCGAGCCAAATGGCAATGGGCGGCTGAATTCCACAAAGAAGGCATAGTTGTTCTCGCGCTGCTCGGTTACCGACGACGGCACCACCTGCTCAGGGTTAAGGTAATCGTCGTTGCGGTGGGTGTTGCTCAGCTCGGTGCCTGCTTGCAGGTTGCCACCCAGCACTGGCCATGAGAGCACAAGTTTTCCTGCCAGTAGCTGGCTGCGTGCCATGCTCTGCGCGGTGACGATGCGGCTATCGCGCTCTTGGCTTACCTCATTGTTGAGCTGGTGCTTGCGGCTCTTGTTGAACATGTAGTCGAGGTTCACATCAATGCCCAGTTTGCCCACCCTGCCGTTGTAGTAGGCATTTAGGGTGTGGGGCATGTTATAGGTTGAGTGATAATCGGCAGTATTCTCAACGTGGTCGTAGAATTGGCCGTCGGCCATCACGTCGGCTATCATTGTGCCCGTGTCGTGGTTCTTGAAGTACCACTTGGTATCGTAGCGCACGCCCATCGAGTGGTTGTCGCCTAACACATAGTTCACGCCCACCGAGCTGTAGAGCGACTGGCTGTGGCTCTTGTCCTTGAGATGCTGGTCGAGGAGCCAAGTGGTGTCGGCTTGAACGTCAAAAATTATTTTGTCTTTTTGTTCCCAGCGGTCGTCGTTGTACCACACGGCGCCAAACACATCAAGGCCTCCCTTGCGGTAGTTCCAGTTGATGCCCGTTGCTATATCAACGTTTGTGCCCTGATAGTAGTTGGCCTCGGCTTCAAACGAGAAACCCTCGCCCTGCGGACGCTTGGTCTTGATGAGGAT
>DEKO01000061.1:0-1851 GCA_002353885.1 Porphyromonadaceae bacterium UBA2720 | reverse complement strand
TCGCTATCGTTGCGCATCTGTCGGCCGTTGATATAGATGAGCGGCGTGCCTTTACCGAACACCTCGACGCTTGTGCCTTTCTTCTGCACGCCCGGCAGGTTGCCAAGCACCTCGGTGGCCGTGCCGACCTTGCTTAAAAGCGTGCCATCCACATCGGTCTTGATACCCTCGGTGGTGAGTTTGTAGGTTGGGCGCACGCCTTTCACCACCACCTCGCCGAGCATAGCGGCTTCGGGCTGGAGTTGGATAATGCCTAGGTCTCCGGCAGTGGCGGTGACACACTTTGTCTCATAACCGATATATGAGATTTTGACGATGGCGCTCGATTGCTGAGCCGAGAGCGAAAACGCGCCGGCAGCATCGGTCATCGTGCCTGCCACAAACGCGCTGTCGGCAGGGTTAAGAAGCACCACGTTGGCAAAGGCGAAGGGTTGGCTCAGTTCGTCAACGACCTTTCCGCTGAATGTTGCAGCAGTCGCAGTTATAGCCACTGCCAGCGAGAGAATGATGAATTGAATACGTCTCATTGTTGTATCTGTTTTAATCTGATTTTGTGAAAGCAAAATTATTATCATGTTCATGCATTAGACGCACACTAAAGGGTGAAAAGTTGCAGCAAAAATTAAAGCAAGCCAACTTTCACACTTTAGGGTGTGAAAATCATTAACAACTCCGATGTTTGCATTAACTTTGCACCCGCAAATCATACCATTATGGCAAAAGTTGAGGATTTCTTTGGAGCATTAAATACGGTCGACGGCATTCAAGATGAGCGGTATTCCCACCTTGAATTGCTCAAGCGTGCCGTTGACGCGATGGCCAACGCTACCTATCAAAGCATCTATGTGATCGACTACTTCAGGCGGGAGTTCCTGCATGTGGCAAGCAACCCGCTGTTCTTGTGCGGCCACACGGCAGAGGAGATGCGGCAGATGGGGTATGATTTTTACATCGAGCATGTGCCCGCCGAAGAGCAGGCAATGCTACTCGAGATTAACGAGGCCGGATTCCGTAAATTCAACGACACACCACTTGATGAGCGCAAAGGCTACTTCATGAGCTATGATTTCCACATCAGCGATGGCGACGCCACATTCCTGGTGAATCATAAGATCACACCATTTGCACTTGCCGATGATGGCAGGGCATGGCTGGCCATGTGTTTCGTTTCCCTCTCGCCACATAGCGAGCCTGGCCACATCGAATTCCATAAGAAGGGCGATGCCAAATACTGGGAATACTCACTTGAGAATCATCAATGGATTCCCAAAGAGGCAGTGGCGCTTCGCCCACAGGAGAAACAAGTGCTCATCCTCTCGGCACAAGGTTTCACTGTGGCTCAAATCGCCGACAAGATGTGCCGCTCAATCGACACGGTCAAGACCTATAAACGCCTGATGTTTGAACGCCTTGGCACCCGCTCCATCACCGAAGCCCTCACCCTCGCCACCAACTCCGGGCTCATCTGATTTCTGGTTTTAGTGTGAGTGCAGTCAATATGATCCGATTTTTCATAATCTCGAACAAAATCACACAGTCGCAACAATAAATATATGATTCTGCCTATGTGGGATTTTGAGTAAGATTTTGACAGATGTAAATAATCTTGCTGCGCCTCAGCAATGTGCAAGCAAGCTTGCTATTGCGTTCGGCTTGCACAAGATTTCCGCACGCATCGCGTGCGCTAACCCGGTGGCTGCAACCCCTCACCTGGTCTCTCCCCTGAGGGGAGAGGGACTGCTGCTACCCATCGAAGAACAGAGCGGCGAGAGGGCAAAAGGGTGAATCCTATTTCTCGTATCTATTCACCGATTGCGTCGGAGACGCTAAAAATGCTTCGAAGAAGCTATT
>DEKO01000151.1 GCA_002353885.1 Porphyromonadaceae bacterium UBA2720 | reverse complement strand
GAAAAAAGTGACGAAGTCAGGAAGAATTAAGAGTGGGGACATCCCATCATCTTAATTCTTCATTCTTGTTTCTAATAAGCACATAATCACTCCGACTGCTTGCCGGTGAGGATGGTCTTGATGTCGTGCAGTTTGCTCAGCGCCTGCATGGGCGTGAGGTTGTTGATGTCGATGTGCAAAATCTCGTCGCGCACCTGCTCGAGCACGGGGTCATCAAGCTGGAAGATGCTCAGCTGGTAGCCACTGCGGCTGGTAGCCACGTCGCCCAGGTTGCGGGCAATCTCCTGGTCGCTGTTGCGATTGGCCTGTTCCAACTGATGCAGCACCTCGTTGGCACGGTTGACAATGCTGGGGGGCATGCCGGCCAACTTGGCCACATGGATACCAAAGCTGTGCTCGCTGCCACCCTTGACCAGTTTGCGCAAGAACACCACCTTGCCTTGCACCTCACGAACAGTGACATTGTAGTTGACGATGCGCTTGAACGTGCGCTCCATCTCATTGAGCTCGTGATAGTGCGTGGCAAACAGCGTCTTGGGCTTGGCCTGGTGCTCATGGATGTGCTCGACGATGGCCCAGGCGATGCTGATGCCGTCGTAGGTGCTCGTGCCGCGGCCCAGCTCGTCGAAGAGCACAAGCGAACGCTCGCTCAAGTTGTTGAGGATGCTGGCGGCCTCGGTCATCTCGACCATAAATGTGCTCTCGCCCTGCGAGATGTTGTCGCTAGCACCGACACGCGTGAACACCTTGTCTACTACCCCGATGCGGGCACAATCGGCTGGGACAAAACATCCCATCTGCGCCATGATCACGATGAGGGCCGTCTGGCGCAGCAGCGCGCTCTTACCAGCCATGTTGGGGCCGGTGATGACCATGATCTGCTGACCGTCGTTGCTCAGTTGCACATCATTGGGCACATATTGCTCGCCCACAGGCAGTTGTTGCTCGATGACCGGATGACGCCCAGCCGTGATGTCGATGTCGAGCGAGTCGTCGACAATGGGACGGTTGTAGTGGTTGGCCAGCGACACACGGGTGAAGGCGCACAGACAGTCGAGCTGCGCAATCAGGCTGCTGTCGGTCTGGATGGCCGGGATATAGTCATTGATATCCTGCACCAGCTTGTTGAACAGATCGGCCTCGATGATGAGAATCTTTTCCTCGGCACCCAGGATTTTCTCCTCATACTCCTTAAGTTCCTGAGTGATGTAGCGCTCGGCACTGACCAGCGTCTGCTTGCGTATCCACTCCTGGGGCACCTTGTCCTTGTGCGTGTTGCGCACCTCGATATAGTAGCCGAAAACATTATTATAACCAATCTTAAGGCTGGGTATGCCTGTGCGCTCGCTCTCGCTCTGCTGCAGCCGCATGAGGTAGTCTTTGCCTGAGTGCGAGATGTCGCGCAACTCGTCGAGCTGCGGGTCGACACCCGACCGAATGACGTTGCCACGATTGACCTGGATAGGGGCGTCAGGATTGACCTCATCGGCAATGCGCTGGGCAATGACAGGACAGGGATTGAGCTGGTCGCCGATGGCGCGTAGCACATCGTTGTCGCTGCTCTGACACAGCTGCTTGATGGGTTCGATGGCTTGCAATGCACTCTTGAGTTGCACCAGCTCGCGCGGATTGATGCGACCGGTGGCCACCTTCGATGTCAGGCGCTCAAGGTCACCGATAAGCTGCAGTTGCTCGGTGAGCAACTCACGACCCGCAACGTCGCGCATGAAATGCTCCACCACGCCCAGGCGGCGATTAACTGCCTGTGCATCCTTGAGCGGAAACAACATCCATCGGTGCATCAGACGCCCGCCCATGGGCGAGATGGTCTGGTCGATGACATTGAGCAGGCTCTTGCCCTCGCCGCTCATCGACTCAATGAGTTCAAGGTTTCGCACGGTGAACTTATCAAGTCGCACATAGCGCTCGGCCTCGATGCGCGACAGGGTGGTGATGTGGCCAAGCTGGGTGTGCTGGGTGATATCGAGGTAGTGCAAGATGGCTCCCGCGGCCACAATGGCACACTCCATGTTGTCGATGCCGAATCCTTTGAGCGAACGAGTCTCGAAGTGCTTGAGCAGCCGGTCGTGGGCCGACTCGAGGTTGAACACCCAGTCGTCCATCTCCTGCGTCAAGTAGCGCGCTGTGGCGGCATCCAGGAAGTCCTTGCGATGGCTGCGCTCGATGAGCACCTCCTTAGGCTGGAAGTTGCCCAGCAACTTGTCGACATAGTCGATGGTACCCTCAGCAGCAAGAAACTCGCCCGTGCTGATGTCCAGGAAGGCCACACCTAGACGAGCCTTGCCAAAGTGCACCGCCGCCAAGAAGTTATTCTCCTTGCGGTCGAGGATGTTGCCCCCCAGCACCACGCCGGGCGTGACAAGCTCGGTGATGCCGCGCTTGACCAGCTTCTTGGTGAGCTTCGGATCCTCCAACTGGTCACAGATGGCCACACGCTTGCCGGCACGCACCAGTTTAGGCAGGTAGGTGTCCAGAGCATGATGCGGAAATCCCGCCATCTCGGTGTTGCCGCTGGCACCATTGCTGCGGCGTGTGAGCGTGATGCCCAGTATCTCGCTGGCCACCACGGCATCCTGCATATAGGTCTCATAGAAGTCGCCGCAACGAAACAGCAGCACCGCGTCGGGGTGTTTGGCCTTCATGTCGAGGAACTGCCTCATCATCGGCGTTATGTTATTGTCTTTTGCCATCGTTTTCTGTCAGTGGTTCGGCCATTACCAAGTCCATTCAATCCCTTTTCGGGATTGCAAAGATAGATAAAATTCGGGAATTAAAAGCTGGTCGAGATAAAGAATTTTAAATCCTCTTATCAGCAACGAGGGGGGCTAACAGCTGGTATTGTTTTGGCGCAAGTAGGCCGATGGGGTGAGTCCGGTCACCCGCTTGAAGGTCTTGATAAAATTAGAGTTGGACTTGAACCCCACGCTGCGTCCCAGGGTTTCGAGTGTGAGGTTGCCATATTTTTCTTTGTCACTCATGCGGCGGCACGCTTCTTTCACACGGTATTCGGCCAATAGCGCATTGAAATTCATGCCATACCGCTCATTAATCACTTGCGAGGCATAGTTTCTGTTGCCCTGGGCAAGTTCAGCCAAGCGATCGAGAGTAAATCCTTCCTGAAACACCTCGTCGCAAGTCTCCATCACGATGAAGATGCGGTGGAGCAGTGCGGACTTCTCTGTGTCATCGAGCGGCGATGAGCCGTGTGCTTTCTTAGCATGGCCTGATGGGTCTGGGTCGACTGAGGGCACTGATACGGCCTGTTGCTGCAATTCGTGCAGCAGCTTCTCATCCTGTTCAAGCAGTTGCTGCATGCGTTCGTAGAGCTGTCGGTTGCGATGAGCGATTATGCGGTTACGCCATATCAAGATGCCCACAATCACCAGCAACAATGCGGCGGCTATGCTGACCCACAAGATGATTCTCTCCCGTGCTTCGCGTTGCTGTGCCAACTGCGCCACCTCGCGGTTCTTCTTCTCCATGGCACGCAAGAATTGCTGCTGCTCCACATTGCCGAGCTGTTTCTTGTTGACAATCTCGTCCTGGCATTCCAAGAACTTCAACCTGTACTTTTCAGCTTGAACTGAATCACCTAAAAATTGATAATAGCGAGCCATATTCCCATAAGCATCCATCAGATGAAAGCTCTGGTGATTGCGGGTTGCAATGTCAATATTTTCCTCTAGGCAATCGCGTGCGGCATCATAGCGCCCCATGTTCATGAGGCAAGTGTGCAAATAGGTGTTGGCTATCATCATAGCCGACAGCTGTTCGTTGTAATTAGTGTACCTGGGAATGCTAGCCTTAAAGGCTTGCAGGAAGGGTAACGCCGAGTTCAAGTCGCCATTGTTAAACGCCTGTACGCCACCAATCAGTTGAGCCGCCATGGGTTGCCATGCTACTGATTTAGGCATCACACGCATCACCGAGTCCATGATGCCACCAATGTATTCGCTCTCATTCACCTGGATACACCTTATCATCAAATTAAAGAAACTGGCCCGTGCAGACTCCCAGTTGCCATTTTTGTAAGCAAGATGGAATGCGGTTTTGAGCATGTTGAGCGAAACGGTGTCTATACGCTGAGTGCCGTGCACAACCATGTTCAATGCTTTAACGATCGAAGACTGGTCTATCAAAATGTCGGGCAACAAGTCATCGTAATGATGCTGATGAGCCAACTCCGCTGCCAGCGAGACGATACTGTCTGCCTTGATGAAATCCTCGTAATCAAAGAAATAAGTCCTCCCCAACATTTGAAATGCCCGAACACTCTCGCGGCGGTCGACATCGGTCAGATGCTTGTCATAATAGCGGTTGGCTGCAATGGAGAAACACAGGAAGGCACTGTCGATTCGTTGTTGATTCTTGCGGAAGTCTATACCCATGTCCACTAGCTGTTTGCTGGACAGAGTGGACCATTGCTGATAGGAGCGGTCGATATGGGTGCGGTCGATAGCGGCCCATGCAATCGGACACAAAACAAGCAACGTGATGCAAATCATCATCACGCGCCGCAGTTGAGACAAAACTTTGTTGTTTATCCTATATTCAAAGTGCATACATTCATTTTTGCCCTTTCGGTTGCAAAGATAGTAAAAATCTTTGGCATTTGCACCCGATAGGTGATATTATTATGACAGAAGAACAATGTTGTACCCGAAAAGGTGTATAATCTGCAATTTGACTCGACATAAGAACAAAAGGACATCAAGATTTTTGAAAATTTGGGGTCACCTGCAAAACCCGGTGTTTCGAATCATTCTTGTGCAACTGCTATTTTGGCGTTTTGCAGCAAAAATTGCGTCGAAGACGCATTAAGCTTCGAAGAAGCTATATGTACGAAAGACCATGCAAGAGGGCCGAAGGTCCTCGCAGCTTGGTCGTATGGAGTAAGTCAAAAGTGCCTCGAAGAGGAACTTTGACCAACAAAGTGAAACATAATAGTTTGGACCTGTCAAATAAAGTTCCTCTTCGAGGCACTTGCAAGGTCGATCGTTTGGACCAAGCTGCGTGCATCGTCGATGCACAATATTGGGTCGAGTGCCAATGCCCTTTGGGCACCGCGCGCTGCACTTCGTGCAACACACGCTTTGTCATCTCCCCGAGCCCTTCGGGGTT
>DEKO01000082.1:8892-22158 GCA_002353885.1 Porphyromonadaceae bacterium UBA2720 | reverse complement strand
TGGGTCAGGTCGTTGGTGCCGAACGAGAAGAAGTCAACCACCTCGGCAATCTGGTCAGCGACAAGTGCTGCACGTGGAATCTCAATCATCGTGCCCACCTTGTAGGCTACTGTCTCGCCACGCTCGGCAAACACTGCCTTGGCGGTGCGGTTGATGATGTCGGCCTGCATCTTGATCTCGGCCTTGACACCAATCAGCGGAACCATAATCTTGGGCTTGACAACGATGCCACGGGCCTTGACGTTGAGAGCTGCCTCGATGATGGCACGTGCTTGCATCTCGGTGATTTCGGGATAGGTGTTGCCCAGACGGCAGCCACGATGACCCAGCATGGGGTTGAACTCCTCCAAACCGTCGCAGATCAGTTTCACTTCCTCGAGCGTACGGCCGGTCTCGGCTGCCAGCTCACGCATCGTCTCAAGCTGGTGGGGGACAAACTCGTGCAGAGGGGGATCGAGCAGGCGGATGGTCACCTCATAGCCGTTCATGGCCTCAAAGATGCCCTCGAAGTCGCCACGCTGGACAGGAAGCAGCTTGGCCAGAGCCACGCGGCGCGACTCCTCGTCGCGAGCGATGATCATCTCGCGCATAGCCTTGATGCGGTCGCCCTCGAAGAACATGTGCTCGGTGCGGCACAGACCGATGCCATGAGCCCCCAGCTCACGGGCCTTCAAGGCATCGCGGGGCGAGTCGGCATTGGTGTACACGTCCATCTTGCTATATTTCTCGGCCAGAGCCATCACGGCAGCGTAGTCGCCACCCAGGTCGGGATCGACAGTGGCAACGGGGCCGTCATAGACCTCACCTGTCGTACCGTTGATCGAAATCCAGTCGCCCTCTTTGTAGGTCTTGCCGTTCATCTCGACAGTGCGTGCCTTGTAGTCGACCTGGATGGTGCCGGCGCCCGACACACAGCACTTGCCCATGCCGCGTGCCACGACCGCGGCGTGCGATGTCATGCCACCACGTGCAGTGAGGATGCCTTGAGCTACGTTCATGCCGCGCAGGTCCTCGGGTGAGGTCTCAATGCGCACCATGATGACTTTCTTCTTGCGCTCGGCCCATGCTTCGGCATCGTCAGCAAAGAACACGATTTGACCTGTTGCCGCACCTGGGCTGGCGGGCAGACCCTTGGCCATGACTTGGGCGCTCTTGACGGCGGCCTTGTCAAACACCGGGTGCAGCAGCTCGTTGAGCTTGTTGGGCTCCATGCGCTTGATCACGGTCTTCTCATCGATCACGCCTTCGCGCAGCAGGTCCATGGCAATCTTCACCATGGCAGCGCCGGTGCGCTTGCCGTTGCGTGTCTGCAGCAGCCACAGCTTGCCGCTCTGGATGGTGAACTCCAGGTCCTGCATGTCGTGGTAGTGGTCCTCGAGCTTCTGCTGGGTAGCAATCAGCTCGGCGGCGCACTCAGGCATCGACTCCTCGAGCGAGGGGAAGCGTGCGGCGCGCACCTCCTCGCTGATGCCCTGCAGTGCTGCCCAGCGGCGGCTGCCCGCGGTGGTGATTTGCTGCGGTGTGCGCACACCAGCCACAACGTCCTCGCCCTGGGCGTTAATCAGATACTCACCGTTGAAGATGTCCTCGCCGGTGGCGGCATCGCGAGTGAAGGCAACGCCCGTGGCGCTGGTGTCACCCATGTTGCCGTAGACCATGGCCTGCACATTGACAGCGGTGCCATAGTGAGCCGGGATGTGGTTCATGCGGCGGTACAGGATGGCACGCTCGTTGTTCCAGCTGTCAAACACAGCATAGATGGCGCCCCACAACTGCTCCCAAGCATCGGTCGGGAAGTCCTTGCCTGTGTTGGACTTGACGGCTTCCTTGAACTTGACAACCAGCTCCTTCAGGTCATCCACATCAAGTTCGGTGTCAAGTTTCACGCCTTTGCGCTCTTTGACATCCTCGATGATGACCTCGAACGGGTCTTTATCGTCCTTTGATTCTGGCTTCATGCCCAGCACCACGTCGCCGTACATCTGCACGAAGCGACGATAGCTGTCCCATGCAAATCGAGGATTACCCGATTTCTGGGCCAATGTCTCGGCCACAGCGTCGTTGATGCCCAGGTTCAGCACGGTGTCCATCATGCCTGGCATTGACACAGGAGCACCCGAGCGAACCGATACCAACTGCGGATTGCTGGGGTCGTTAAATTTATTTCCAGTCAGGCTCTCGATGTGCTCGATGGCCTTCTTGACATCATCCTTAATCAGGTTGACAACTGCGTCACGGCCTTCCTCATTGTACAGACGGCACATGTCGGTAGTGATGGTGAAACCAGGGGGGACGGGAACGCCGATGAGGTTCATCTCGGCTAGATTGGCACCCTTGCCACCCAACAGGTCGCGCATGTCGGCACGACCTTCTGCCTGGCCGTTACCAAAAGTGTAAATAGTCTTCATAGAGTGAATATGGTTGTTAAAAAATGATGAATTTCGGTGGGTTTTAAAAAGAATTCGCAAAGGTACACATTTTTGCCAAATCACCTACTATAATAGAAGCATTAATAGCATTTTTTAAGATTTTTAGCACGGCTTTCGGTGGGTTTTGTTACTGATTGTTTTGAACTGCTTACAATTCGAAATCATGACTGAGGTGTTTGCTTGACAAGTGAAATTTCTCTCATGTTGGCCGTAGTTGCTCGCTTCATGTGTCAAATCGTAACCACATCATCACCCCAAAATCAACGGGGCACCAAGCTGCATACCGGAGCGGGTCATAGTATTCCGAGATGCAGTCTCGGACAAGCAGGGGGGCTAGAACTGAGACGACAGCAACAATTTCTGAATTCTGAATTCTGAATTCTCAATTTTCAATTCTCAATTAAATACACTATCTTTGCACCATGTTTCGATTCAAGCAATTTGCGGTCGACCATGACCGATCGTCCATGAAGGTTGGCACCGATGCAGTCTTGCTCGGGGCTTGGTGCGATGTTGGTGGGGCTCATCGAGTGCTCGATGTGGGCACCGGGTGTGGGGTCATTGCGCTCATGGTGGCGCAGCGCACACCCGGGTCGTGCCGCATCCATGCCATTGACATCGACCAGGCGTCGGTCAGCGAGGCCCAGGGCAACTTTGTGCGATCACCCTGGTCCCATCGTCTCACAGTCCAACTCGTTGATGTCAATGACTTTTTCAGCCAAGCATCATTTGACCTCATTGTCAGCAATCCCCCTTTTTATAACGAGGATGTGTTGCCACCCGATGCGGTAAGAGCGGCAGCGCGCCACACGCATGCGATGTCATTTGACCAACTCATGCGGTCCGCTGCGAGGCTGTTATCGCGACATGGCAGCATTGCGCTGGTCACCCCTGTCGAGGCACGTGATGCACTCACGGCGGCAGCCACCTTTGCTGGCCTGCATCTGGCTAGGCTCACACAGGTTCATTCAAAGGCCACAGGACCAGCAAAACGTCTGCTGTGGCAGTGGAGCAAGCAGCCATGTCTCACACAGCGCGAGACGCTCACCATCCACAGACCCGACGGCCAGTTCACTGAACACTATTGCACTCTCTGCCGCGATTTCTATCTCAAATTTTAATCAAACACAGTGTTGGCAGACCTCAATCTTGGCCGAAAACTTGTGCCACGGCTTGCTCATAGCGGACCAGTGAAGAGGCCTTGCGGATGGCCTTGCGGGCGCGGCGGTCAGCGTTGGGCAGCATGCGTTCCCACAGTGTCTGCATCTTGTTCAAGATTTGATGGTCACCGCCGGTTAGCTCCTGTCGGTATTGTTCATAGAGGCGATCGTGAAACTCGCGGTAATGGGTCGGGGTGGCACGCTCGGGGCACAGTAGGGCGGGGTCTGCCACCAGGGCTCGCCCCAGCATCACACCAGCTGCACGAGGGTGCTGTGCCAGCAGTTTGCTGATGCTTTGCTGCGAGTCTAGGTCGCCGTTCAGCACGATTGGAACCGGTATGGCGTCAAGGGTCGCTTCGATGTGCTCAAGCATGGCTTCGCCCTGATATTGCTGGACACCGAGTCGGTAGTGAACGACAACACGCTCGATAGGGCATGAGGCAATCATGGGCAACACGTTGCGCCACTGGCTGGCATCATCCCAGCCCAGACGCAGCTTGAGCGACACCTTGAGCGAGGGCCACTGCTTCAGCACCTCGGTCAATTGCACAAGGGACTCGTGGCGGGCCAGCATGCCGGCACCATAGCCCTTGCGGGCCACAGGTGGGTGAGGGCAGCCCAGATTGATGTCCACCTCGTCATAGCCCATGTCGGCCACAGCTTGAAGCATCAGCGCCATGTCGCTCGCACGGCAGGCTAGCACTTGGGGAACCACATGGATGCCGGGGTTGTTCTCAGGCTGAATGTCGCGCAGGTCGCGCTTGCGAATCGCACCATGCTCAACTCGCATGAAGGGGGCATAATATGCATCGATGCCACCGAACACCTGCGCGTGAGCCACACGCCACACATGGTCGGTCCAACCCTGGATCGGAGCCGACAATATCACCTTATTCTCAATCATGCCGCAAAGGTAATACTTTTAATTGAGAATTGTACTTTGCGAATTGAGAATATGCATGATGAATTATGACAAAGTCTCGGTTTAACTATGCCACGAGTCGTGGCCTAGGCCCAGCCCGGTGTGGTGCCGCAATCGACCACATCGTCGACATGATGTGGCTGTTTGTCGATTATTCACATCGGCAGGCCAAAGACGACTCGCCCTGGCACGCGTTTTGCTAAAACACATGATGAAAGCATGTCAAACGATAAAAATGTTTAAAAACGTACGAAAATTGTTCCTTAAAGGAACCAAAATTTGGCCATGTCGTGACAAATGACTAATTTGGCAACGAATTTGGTGTAGTGCCTTTAAACCTTTGGTTTATACCCGAGTCAAAGAGGCGTAAAACTGCAAATAATATTTAAATTTTACAGATATGAAATTGAGAGTTTTAACACTACTGGGTGTCCTGGCACTGGGTGCCGGCACCGTAATCCACGCACAGGATTATGACGACATCTACTACGATGGTAACAAAACGGCCACCGAAGTGAAGAAGGAGACCAAGCGTGTGGAAACCAGAACAACGCGCACCGAGGTGCCCACTCGCTACAAGGTCACTGTTGAGAAGAATTATCAGACCGACCGTGATGTCGACGAGTACAACCGTCGGGGTGGCATCTATGCTCAGCCTGAGAATGACACACTCTATCTGGATGCTCCTGACTATGAGAGCCAGGGTACGTTCGGCAACACGCAGCGCATCGAGCGCTTCTATAACCCCGATATCGTAGTCCTCAGCAACGATGATGAACTAGTCGAGCTCTACTACGACAACGCTCCGACGGTCAATCTGGTCATTGGCTCTAACTATGGCTTCTCGCCGCGTTTTGGATGGGGCTTTGGCTATAGTAGCTACTGGTATGACCCATGGTACTCGCTCTACGACCCATTCTGGGATCCTTGGTACTACAGCGGCTGGTATGGCTGGCACCGTCCCTACTATAGTTGGGGTGGCTGGTACAGCCCTTGGCACTATAGCAGCTGGGGATGGGGCTGGGGCTGGCATGGTGGCTGGCATGGGTGGTACGATCCCTGGGCTCGTCCTTGGGGACACCACGGACCGCACATGTGGAGCTATGGCAACATCTATCACAACACCGGCAATCGCTATTGGCATCGCGATAATCGTCTGCCTGGCGACCACCGCAGTCTGCTCAGTGGTTCGTCGCGTCGCGGCAGTGGCTTCAGCTCAGGCGGCACTCGCTCGGGTGTGCGCACAGCCGGCAACACCACGCGCACTGGCAGCGGAACCATCAATAACGGTCGCACACGCCCCAGCACTATGTCGGGTGTCACTACAGGTCGCACACGCCCCAGCAGCCAGGTTGGCAACATCGGTCGTGGCACCAATGGCAGCGTAGGCACAACCAGTGGCTACAGTGGCGGCAGCGTGCGCAACCGCGGCACGGCCAGCTCGGGCTACAGTGGCTCTACCACCCGCAGCTACTCGCCCAGCACGACCCGCAGCAGCAGCTACAGCGGCAGCTCGCGCAGCGGCAGCAGCTACAGTGGCAGCTCGCGCAGCAGCAGTAGCTATGGCAGCTCGCGCAGCAGT
The DNA here is from genome assembly GCA_002353885.1 of Porphyromonadaceae bacterium UBA2720. Taxonomy (GTDB): domain Bacteria; phylum Bacteroidota; class Bacteroidia; order Bacteroidales; family Muribaculaceae; genus Sodaliphilus. The sequence continues at coordinate 16,065 of DEKO01000082.1, read as the reverse complement.
AGCTATGGCAGCTCGCGCAGCAGCGGCAGCAGCTATAGTGGCAGCTCACGCAGCAGCGGCAGCTTCGGCGGTGGCGGAGGCTTCGGCGGAGGCAGCTCGCGCAGCGGCGGCGGTGGCGGCGGAGGAGGTCGCAGACACTAAAAAAACGCACAACCCGCACTTTAATATGCTCTGAGAACTCTGAGAACTCCGAGTGATCCGAGAACTCGAGTTCTCAGAGCTCTTTCATAAGCAACAATTCTCAATTTTCAATTATCAATTTTCAATTCAGAAAATAAGAAAATGAAAAGAACTATCTTTGGCTTTGCTATGTTGGCTGCTCTGGCAGCTGAGGCTCAGCCGCCACAATGTGAGTACGCCTTCGACAACCTGCGACTGTCGCAGACCGAGTTGCGAGGCACATCGCGTTTCATGTCGATGGCCGGAGCATTCGGTGCTCTCGGTGGCGACATATCATCGCTCAACCAGAACCCTGCAGGCATCGGAGTCTATCGCAGCAGTGACATCGGGCTGACACTGAGCCTTGACATCAACAGCGCCAAGACGGCCAGTGTTACCGAGGATAAGACCAAGTTTAATGTTAACACCTTTGGCTACGTTGGAGCACTCAAACTCGATAGCGAGACCATGCCCAACTTCAACTGGGGCGTGAGCTACAATCGACTCATGCATTTCGACCGTCGCTATCGTGGCGTGGGTGAACTCAATACTAGCATCACCAACTACCTTGCCGACAAGATGATGGCTAAGGGCATCGTCGCCGACGACATACTCATTGACAACCCCATTGCCAACAGTAATGCCGACTGGAACCAGGTGCTCGCTTTCAACAATTATCTGGTTATACCCACCAACCACGAGGGCAGCCGCTTTGCTGGACTCGGGTTTGACGGCGTGACCGCTTATGGTGAGTACGACATGGAGGAGCGGGGACACGTCGATGAATTCGGCATCAATCTGGGTGGCAACATCGCCAATACGCTCTACTGGGGAGTGGGATTCGGGATCACCGACATTCTCTATGAGTACAATCAGTATTATGGTGAGTCGTTGCAGAACACCGAGGTTTACAACAAACCCGATGATCCTGAGGCACAACTCGTCGACGGTGATGTTGACCTGGGATTCACCAACTGGTCGCGCACCACTGGCACGGGCTTCAACTTCAAGCTGGGAGTCATCGTCAAGCCCATCAACGAGCTGCGCTTCGGCTTTGCCTTCCATACACCCACCTACTACGAGATGACCGACCGTTTTGACCAGACGCTCAACACCGCTTTCTATCCTCTCAACGGCAGTGAATACAAGCTGCAGGACTACACCGACACCTATCGCATGAACTATGACTTGCGCACGCCATGGCGCTTCATTGGCAGTGTGGCTGGTGTCATTGGCAGCAAGGCCATCATCAGTGCTGACTATGAGTATGTTGGAACCAACAACATCCGTGTCAAGGACGACTGGGAGTTCTACGACCACTTCACCGAGAACAAGTACACAACCCAGGATGTCAAAGACTACCTGCAAGGACAGCACATCGTCCGCGTTGGTGCCGAGTATCGTGTTACACCCAAGTTCAGTCTTCGTGCCGGCTTCTCGCATCAGACAGGCGCTGCTAAAGATGCTGTCAAGAACGATGAGATTGATGTCAATGTGTGCGGCATCAGCACCGCTTACACCTACGACCTGAGCACGCAGTACATCACTGCAGGTCTGGGCTATCACCACAAGAACTTCTACTTCGACATGGCCTACGTCCACAAGAACCGCAAGAGCAATTATCACATGTTCCCGGGCATCAACGACCTGCCCACGGTCAGCGACGAGGTCAAGGACAACAACAACCGCATCTCGGCCACCATCGGCTTCCGATTCTAGTTTGGCCTATTGTACTCATCAGTGGCATCGCCAGTCATTCATGGCGATGCCACTTTTTTTGTTAATTTGCAGTCTTTATTTTGGAATTTGCGATAATATTACTATCTTTGTGGCCGAAAACCTGAAAGTTATATTCAAAATCATTGTTATTTATGAGAAAACATTTACATCTATTGATTGGGGCCGTGATGATGGCTCTCTTCAGCCTGTCGGCAACAGCACAGTCCGACATCACCGTGGTACTTGACCAGAACTTCGATGCTTTCACCGAGGGCAGCGAGGACAATCCTGCCACTGTCGACATCAGTTCGTATTCGTCCAACAAACTGCGCAACACACTGCCCGGATGGACCGGCTCGCGCGTCTATGAGGCCGGTGGATGCCTCAAGATTGGCGATGGAGGCAACTTGCGCACGGCCACTACCGACATGTCGTCGGGTGGCGGTAACCTGCGCATCACTTTCCGCGTCAAGACGCTGGACGATGTGGGAGCGGTCGACGTGCAGCTTGGTTACAACACTGCCACAACGTTCTATCTCTACGACAACAACTGGACGACCGTCGAGTATATCACTTCGGGTGGTCGCAGCACGTCTTACTTGACCTTTAAACCCAACTTTGTGGTCAACGGCATCCTCATCGATGACCTCAAGGTCGAAACCAGCGAATCGTTCTTGGCTGCACCGGTGGCCAATCAGCCCACGCAAGCCGATGGCACATCGTTCACCGCATTGTGGAAATCGGTGACCGGCGCCACGGGCTATCTGCTCAACGTTTACACCAAGGACGGCGACACACGCAACTATGTCCTTCAAGACCAGGCTGTCACCGGCACATCCTATCAGGTGACCGGACTTGACGACGGCAAGACTTACTACTTCAACGTGCGTGCTGTCAAGGGCGACATCATCTCGGCCGAGAGCGACGAGATTGAGGTGGTCAAGGTCATCACCGAGCTGGAGGCCCCCGTCGCGCTGCCTGCAACCGACGTCAGTGAGCAGGGCTTCACGGCCAACTGGGAGGCTGTGCCCGATGCACTGCGCTATGAGGTCTATGTCACCCGAAACGAAGTTTTGGCTCAAGATGCTGTGGTCAATGTCATTGACGAGGATTTCTCGCGTGTGACGCAGGGTACCATCACATCGGTGACCTATCCGTCAACTCAAGAATATCTTGACGCTTACACACAGCAGCCGGGCTGGTATGGCTACAGCCATTGCCTGGCAGCGGGATACATGGGCATTGCACCCTTCAGCGGGGCAGGCACCATAACCACTCCTGCATTGGACCTGAGCAACGACGGAGGCAACTTCACACTCAAGGTCAACATGGTGTCGCGCAACTATAGCGGTCCGGTTGACGGTGACAAGGTCACGGTCAACATCTACAATGGAGACCAGCTGGTCGAGTCCAGCGAGATCACGCTCACGGGCGACTTTGCCGACTATGTCGTCACCTCCGACAAGGGGAATGCCGAGACCTATATCGAGCTGTCTTATCTCAATGGAACTGACAAACTCTTCATCGACTATATTCAAGTTTCGCAGCAACTCAAGGCTGGCGACACCATGAGCCAGCTAGTGGGCATCTTCGATGCCGGCAACGCCACCTCGATGGTGTTCGATCTGCCCGTGAGCAATGCGGTGACCTATGATTATGATGTCGTGGCATACGCCAACACCGTGGTCTCGTCATATTATGGTAATTATGTCGACGAGATTGCTTCAGAGCACAGCAACCCCATCCACGTTCAGCTCATCGCCACGGCTATCGATCAGGTCGAGGGCGACGCACAGCTCCAGGTGCTTCATGGCGCAGTGATGGTCCAAGCTGACGCAACGGTCTACAATCTCAATGGCCAAATTCTCGCCCGTGCAGCTGCTGGCTCTACTATAACTCTGCAGCCAGGTATCTATGTCATCAAAGCTGGAGAACAGGTCTATAAAGTGAAAATCTGACAAAATGAAGAAACAACTGATTACTACGGTAATCGTGTTGTCATCCATTTCGGCTTGGGCCAGTCCCATCGTNNCTGGGCTCAAGCCGAAGTTTTAGCAACACGATTCTGTCGGCAGGGCGCGCTGCAACAAGCAACTCCTGCCTGGCAGCGCGTCAAGCGACAGGGCATGGCGGCTCCCGCCCATGCGCCATATTATGTGTTCAATCGTGCCGATGGCCACGGCTTTGTGATTGTAGCTGGCGATGACGCGGCACAGCCCATCTTGGGTTACTCCGAGGAAGGCGCCTTCAGCTACGACGACATGCCACCGGCTTTGCGGGCGTGGCTTGAACTCAACGAACGTTATGTCGCAGCGCGCAGTCAGTGCGCACCTGTGCGGCACACAGCCGCACAGGGCACGCCGGTGGTCGAGCCACTGCTGGGCGATATCCTGTGGGGGCAGGGAAGTCCCTACAACGAACAGTGTCCAACCTACACCAGCAGTGGTGTCACCACGCACTACTATGTGGGTTGTGTGGCCACTGCCGCCACACAGATCATGCGCTACCACCAGTATCCCGAGCACGGCATCGGCTCGAAGTCGCTCACCGTGGGCGGTGTGCAATATACTGCCGATTTTGGCAACACCACCTACGATTGGACCAATATGCTTCCCAGCTATGAGGGTGTCGAGTCTACATCGGCTCAACGCACCGCTGTGGCCACCCTGGCTGCTCACATGGGCATCGCCGTCGACATGGAATATCAGCCTGCTGGCAGTGGCGCACACTCGATGGTGGTTCCTGGAGCGTTGCGCGACCATTTTGGTTACGATCATGCCACTACCATGCGCAAGCGCGACTACTACAGCAGCGATGAGTGGCTCGGTATCATCTGTGCCGAGCTCGATGCCGGCCGACCGGTCTACTATGCCGCGGCCAGCGAGGTGGGCAGCAGCGGGCATGCCTTTGTCTGTGACGGCTATGACACCGAGGGATTCGTACACATCAACTGGGGATGGTCGGGCAAGAGCAATGGTTATTTTCTGATCAACCACCTCGATCCTGATGACCTGGGCATCGGTGGGGGCACGGGCGGCTACAACCTGGACCAGGAAATCATCACCGGCATGCAGCGGCCCACTCAGGGCACTATCTACGAGCGTCCACTCTACAACGGACTGAGCATGCGCCTGCTCAGCCAGGATAACGCCACATTTGGCGTGATGGTCACCGTCGAGAATTTCGACACCAAGCCCTTTGCGGGAGAACTCGGTGTGGCACTGGTGCGTGACGGCCAGGTGCTCAGTGTGCTCAAGAGCGAGCAGTGTAACATAGCAGGTTTTGCCAACGGACGCACAGGTTTGCTCATGATGAAGTCAATCTACGACATCCCCAAGACGGTGGGCAGCGACATCGCCGATGGCGATGCACAGGTGTGGATGGCCTTCCGCGAGGATGCGTCGGCGCCTTGGCAGCCGATGCGTTACTGCCGTGCTCGCGACAGTCGCAACAAGCCCTATGTGGGCTATTTCCCCACCACGGTTGCCGCTGGCAAGATCCTCACGCTCGACGACAGCGGCTCGCATCCCGATGTCACTCTGCTCAACGCGCTCGCACCCCAGGGAAAGGTTTATGCCCAGGGCACGGCTCTGTTTGACCTTGAAATGCGCAACAACAGCGATGACGTGCGCCTCAAGAACATTGTCATCCGATTCACCAGCGTCGACGATGCATCGCAGGTGTTTGACTATGAGAACCCTGTCAATGTCTATGATGCCAGTGTCGAGCGGCGTCAGTTACTGGTCAATTTGGCCGACACCATGCCGCAGGGGAACTATCGGCTCACCGCTTTTGAGAAGGGATTTGAGCAGTATCCCTTCGAGCAGACGATGGGTGATGGACTGGTCGAGGTATTGCCGCAGGCTGCAACACCTGTCATGCGTCTGACCACTGCTGTACAGTGGCGTCGCGCCGACGGCGAGATGACTGCATGCCAGGGCGACAATGTCTACTTTGCACTCAACACACGCAACTATGGCAGTCCGGGAAACGTCGGCGTTATCCTCAATCTGGTCGATGTCAACGACTCCACCAAGGCCTATGTCTACCAGCAGAGCAATGCCACGGTCTCACAGGGCGAGGACAAGACGTTGACATTCTATCGCAAACTGCCTGTTGATCCCGGCACTTATCGCGTGATGATTACCTATGCTACCGACGATGGCCGCATCACGCCCGACGACAATAACGACCGCTATCCGCTCACCATCACAATCGGTCAGGCCGGCAACATCATGCTCAACGCGGTGGACATCAATCTGCCCGACTGGGTGGTCAAGGGCGAGCGCCTCACGGGCAGTGTCACCCTGGCTGCGCCCAGCGACTTCAGTGGCACGGTCTATGTGCGCATGCGGCAATACACACTCACCAATGGTGGACTCCTCTATATGGGCAACCAGCAGATAGCTGCCGGTGAGTCAAAGACTATCAGCATCTCCAGTACTATAAATTTTGAGCCGGGCCGATACCTGATCATGGTCGAGGCCAAGCGTAGTGGAGTGGAAGGCACTATCGGCGACTATGCCAATTGCTACAAACTCATCGATGTGGTCACTGAGCCACCTGTAATGCCGGGCGATGTCAACGGCGACGGTGCGGTCGATGTGGGCGATGTCAACATCCTCGTCAACATCATGCTCGGCAAGGACGATGCTGGCAACTATCCTGGGGCCGATGTCACAGGTGATGGACCGATCGATGTGGGCGACGTCAACCAGGTCATCAACATCATGCTCGGCAAAAACTAGACCAGATGGGGTCTAAATTCTCAATCATCAATTATCAATTCTCAACTAAAATCTCTATCTTTGCACCAATTTTTAGTGCAAGATGAAAAAAGCAATTCTGATTATCGTATGTCTGGTGGCCCGCATGGCTGTGCTGGCCACCAACGTTGCGGCCATCGACAGCCGGCTCGCGCAGTTTGACAAGGCACAGGGTGGGGCAGTGGTCACACTGGCCAACCAACTGATGCGCACATTCAACGACGAGCAGTTTACCGACCAGCTCATTCACTTTCAGTCGGCAACACCGGTCGACACCATGCGCCAGCAGGTGTGGTACTGGGCCGCGGAGTGGTATTACGACAAGCAGCAATACGAGCTGGCGCTGCAGTATGGCGGCAAAGCGTTGCCACTGTGCGCCGAAGGTAGTGACATCAAGGCCGACTGCCTGAACTTGCTAGGCATGACGTGTGTGCGCATGGGCGACTTCAAGAACGCGGCCGACTATGCGCAACGGTGCTTGGAGATTGACCTCAAGAGCGGTGACCACGACCGCATCTCGTCGAGCATG